>NZ_JAYGII010000001.1:0-227120 GCF_034931365.1 Natronospira elongata | reverse complement strand
GCGCAGCCTTCCGGGCGAACCCAGAGCCCCCAGGGATGGGTCTACGGCGTTCTTGGAAAGGTCTGTCGCCACCTAGGCCGGAACGCAACCCGTCACCGTCATGGAAAGGTGCTATCCCAACCGAAACCACCCACTTCGGATGGCACCAAGCCATTCGAAATCGACCAAGAGTCACTTTGCGGCGAGACGCTCAACCAGGGCATGCATGGCTGCCTGGGTTTCATCACTGAACCAGACTTCGCTCATGGCCTCACAGGTTTCGCGATCCACGTCCTTGAACAGGGCGCTGAGATCCGCGCGCACGACGCGGCGGGTGGAGGCCACCGCCACCGGCGGCAGGGCCGCGACCTGGGTGGCCCACTCCACCGCCGCCGCGCGGGTGGCGGCCGGATCATCGGCCAGGGCATCCACCATGCCCACCCGGTGGGCCTCCTCCGGCAGGATCATCTCACCCGAGGCCAGCAAGCGGTTCGCCGTCCCGGCGCCCACCAGGCGGGCCAGGGCCAGGCAGATCACATCCGGGACAGGGAGCCCGACCTGCACTTCGTTCAGGCCGATACGGAACTCGCCACGGCTCATCACCCGATAGTCACAGAAGATTGCCAGCACCGCACCGCCGGCCGGGCTGTGCCCCGTCAGACCAGCCGCGATCGGCACCGGGCAGGTCGCCAGGCGTTGAATCAGGCCAAAGAAATCGGACCAGAACTCGGTCATCTCTTCCCGGGAGAGACGCAACAGCACGGGCACATCCAGCCCCGCGGAGAACATCTTCTCCCCACCCACCAGGGCAATCCCGCGGGCCCCATCAGATACCGCATCAGCCAGACCCTGGTCGAGCGCCTGAATGAGCTGCGGATTGAGGGCATTGACCGGCGGCCGATCCAATTCGATGACGGCCACGTCCCCTTTGCGTTCAGTCTTGATCATGACTTGCTCCCGTCCTGTACATTGAGAAATTCGCGAATCACGGTGGTGGCATAGCTGCCCGCGGGCAGGCGGAAATCCAGCCACAGGCAATCGTCCTGCTGGCGCCAGCTCAAACCCCGCACCGGGAGACGCAGCGCCCGCCGCTCCTGTCGCATTCCGGCCTCTTCCAATACCTTGACCAGCGCCGGGTGCAAAGCCGCGATCCGCTCTTCAAGCTCAGCCACCGAAGCCCCGGCCGGACTGCCGCCCTGTCCCCACATGGCGCCACTGGGATGAATATCGCCCCGGCGGCAGCGATCCGCCAGCGCCGGATCATCGGCCTCGGCCACAAAATGGCTGTTACTGCCATCCAGCATGGGCAGTTCGCCGGCAAGGATGCGGTGCCAGCTATCATCCCCCACCCGTTCCGCCAGAATGGCATTGAACAACCAGGACCGTCCGGCTGACAGCAGCAAGCCACGTAACTTGCGTCGTCGGGGCAGCGGCGGTGTCAGCAGGCGAATGACATTGTCGCCATCCCGGCCGAAGCGCTGGGGCCCAAAGTAATTGGGGACACCGAGGCTGCCGATCCGGGCAAGGCGTTGATCGAGGAACCCGCTGTCGGCGGAGACATGTCGCAAGGCCAGACGAAAACGGTTACCGGTCAGGGCACCCGGACGCAGCTTGCGACGATGGCGATGGGCCTCGATCACTCGCCCCTGGGGTACCTCCCAATCCAGGGGATTGCCCTGTGCGGGCCAGGGCACGGTGAACCACTGTCGGGTCACCGCATGGCGGTCCTTGAGCCCGGCATAACCCACATCCCGGGGCCTGACTCCGGCAAGCCGGGCCAACTGCCCGGCCATCCAGTCAGTATTGGCCTCGCGCTTCTCCACCAGCATCAGGCAGTGCTCACCTTCACCGTCGGCGGCAAAGCCCAGGATTTCATCCACGCGAAAATCATCCGGGCTCTTGCGAATGACCGCCTCGCCAATCGCGGGTCCAAAGGCGCGGGGCAGAGCCTGATCCTGAAACCAATAGGCCTCATCATCCACAGGGCTCACTCCCCACTTCATCCAGCAATACCACCGCGTGGGCGGCCAGGCCCTCTTCGCGGCCAATGGCGCCGAGTTTTTCGGTGGTGGTGGCTTTGACATTGACCCTATCGGTGGCAAGGCCCAGGCTTTCGGCCAGCACCGCGCGCATGTCCGGTACATGCAGCCCCAGCTTGGGCGCCTGCGCCACCACGGTGAGGTCCACATGCACCGGCGCCAGGCCGCGGTCATCGATCCGCCTTAGCACCTCCGCCAGCAGGTCCCGGCTGTCGGCGCCGGAAAAGCCGGGGTCGGTATCCGGAAAAAGCTGGCCGATATCCGGGAGCGCGGCGGCACCCAGGATGGCGTCACACAGGGCATGCAGGGCCACATCACCGTCGGAGTGGGCGCGCACGCCCCGGTGATGGGGAATCCGCACGCCACAGACCATAACATGGTCTCCTTCGCCGAATGCATGCACGTCGAATCCGTGCCCGATTCTCAGGGTTGTCACCTGCCGCTCCCACAGTCCATACGATCCACACCGGCGCAAGGCGCCTGCCAGGGGCCGGCATTATCCCATGGCGGGCGGTTCAGGCATAATGCGCAATCATGAGTCACCGAGCCCGTTTTGCCCACGTCAATATCGTTGCCCGCGACTGGCGACGACTGGCCGATTTCTATGAAAACGTCTTCGGCTGCCTGCCGGTGGGGCCCGAGCGGGATTATCAGGGACGGGATCTGGATGCCGGTACCGGACTTTCGGGGGCCCGACTACGGGGCGTGCACCTGAAGCTGCCCGGCTTTGACGGCGACGCTGCGCCCACGCTGGAGATCTTCCAATATGACCCCAGTGGCGATGATCCACCGCGCTCGGTGAACCGCATCGGCTTCGGCCATATCTGCTTTCAGGTTCGGGATGTGGCGGCGGCCCGCAAGTCGGTGCTGGCCAATGGCGGCAGCGCGGTGGGCAAGGTGGTCACCCTCTCACCCAGCCCTACCGCCTCGGTGACCTGGTGTTACGTCAAGGATCCGGAAGGCAATATCCTGGAACTGCAACGCTGGAGCCCCTTCGGCTTCAAACCCCGCTAGGTGGGACTCCCCACCGCGTCAATCCGGACAGCCACCTCACGCCCTGCCAGTGCCATGGCCAGATAACGATATTGTATTCGGTGGCTAGTAACGAACTCCTGCCAGGCCCGGTACTCGTGATCCTGCCAACCGCGATAGCCGAGATAGTCGTCGAACACCACTACCGTGCCCGGCACCAGTCGTTCAGCCAACTGCTCCAGTACGCTGCGGGTGGAACTGTAGAGATCACAATCAATATGGACCAGGGCCACTGAGTCGCCGGGATGCTCGGCGAGAAAATCCGGCAGCGTGTCGTCAAACCAGCCGGCATGGAGCGTGACGTTATCCGGAACCTTGGGGAGCTCCCCCAGGGTTGAATAACTGCCCGCCGGTTCCCGCCCCCAGGCCTCGGGCAAACCGGAAAAACTGTCGAAACCATGTACCGGACCGGGCCGGGCGGCAGCAATCTGACGGATGCTGCGACCGTGGAAGACACCGAACTCCAATACCAGGCCTTGCTCCGGCGCCGCTTTCAAGCCATGGCGCAGCACGTTCGACGGTACGCTGAGCAGGCGCGCATCGGCACCCTGCTCTTGCCAGTAGCGCAGGGAAGTCACGGCAGGCTCCAGACGACGATCCCGGCCGGCGCGCGTCAACGCCCCTTCCGCCGCCGCCGGATCACCGAGGAGATAATGGCAGGCAGCACGCATCAGCTCCAGACGGGGATGCTCCCGGGCCGGTGAACGCCTGGCAACATCCAGGCTGGCGCGCGGGTCACGGTCACTGAAGCGGAGCCAGGCGGCCATCATCGCCGCTTCACCCTCCGCTGCCTTGTCCAGGACGGCAAGGGCCTTTCGACGCTGCCCCATTGCGATCAATGCCTTGCCCAGGGAGACCGCATAGCTCGGCACCCGCGGCTTGGATTGGTGGGCCTGGCGAAAGTAACGAAGCGCCTGATCGTAACGTCCGGCCGCCCATGACAACTGCCCGCGCAGTTGCTGGAGATCGGGTTTACGGGACGAGAGGGCATCCAGTAATGGCAATCCCCTGCCGGGGACGCCGGCCTGCATCCAGATGCGGGCGATGGCCGGCAGCAAGACCTGACGCGGCCCTTCCATATCCTGTGCCTTCGCAGCCAGCTCAATGGCATCGTCCTTGTGACCGGCGAGCAGTGCCACCCGGGCCAGATGCGTCCAGGCCAGGCCGTTTCGCGGCTGTTCCTGGAGCAATGCCCTGAGTCCGCGTTCGGCCTGTCCGAGATCGCCGGCATCAATCAGCGCGGAAAGTCGGATTATTTCATCCGCCATGATCAGTCTCGACCTTTCAGGTCTTCGCTATGGGTAATCTTGATGTTGCCGCGCTCGCCGAGAACAACCCGCACGGTCTCACCGGCCGCCTCGAGCGCCGCCGCTTCGTCCGTGGGCCAGTGCCCCTGGGCGAGTTGCTGGGACAGCGCCTGCTCCAGCCGCCCCAATCTTGCCATCTGCGGCGTTTGGGCAAGCCATATCTGCTCGCGCGGCACAGTCTCCACGATGCGTCCGGCCTCATCCACCCGCTTGACCGTATCCACAACCGGCAGGGCCAGAATACCGGCATCACCGCTTTCCAGAGTGGCATCAAGCAGCCGGGACAGGGCGCCGGCAGTCAACCAGGGCCGGACGGCATCATGAACCAGGACCCAGTCCTCATCGGCGGCACCGAGGGATCGCAGGTGGGCCAGTCCACGCAGGACAGAGTCCGCCCGTTCCGCGCCACCCTCGCAGGCATGGAGGCGACGATCGCGGGACAGTGCCAAACCATCCCAGTACTCGTCATCGGGAGCCAGGGGCACGGCGATGCCGTGCAGTCGTGGATCGGCCAGTAGGGGTTGGAGGGTGGCCTCGAGAATGCAGAGCCCGGGGCGGAGACTGAGATATTGCTTGGGCCGGCCCGCGCCGAAGCGTTGCCCTGCCCCGGCCGCCGGCACGACGGCCCAGATGGCCACGCCTTCAGTGCTACTCACCATTATCCCCCTCTTCCCCGTCGGACTCTTCCTCAAAGGCCCGGTCCAGCTCGATCACCTCGAAAAAGACCTCACCTTCACGGACCAGCCCCAGCTCGCTGCGGGCCCGCTCCTCGATCGCTTCCAGACCCTCACGCAGGTTGTCCACTTCGGCTTCAAGGGCTTCGTTGCGAGCGCGCAGGCGTTCGTTTTCTTCTTCCTGGGTCTCGATCTGCTGGCGCAGATTCCATAACTCAGGCACGCCCCCACGGCCCGCCCAGAGCTGGTACTGGAGTACGAGCAACAACAGCAGCAAGACGGCCAGCACTATCCGCATGAAGAGTATTCCCGGCGGCGCCAGGCGCCGCCACCGGTCGATGGGTAGGCGATAACGCTACCCGATTTTGACGCCGGACGGAAAGGCCTGACGCCCCGGGTAGCTGGCCTTATTACCCAGCTCACCTTCGATCCGCAGTAGCTGGTTGTACTTGGCCATGCGGTCGGAACGGCACATGGAGCCGGTCTTGATCTGGGTGGCGGTGGTGGCCACGGCGATATCGGCAATGGTGGCATCCTCGGTCTCACCCGAGCGATGGGAGACCACGGCGGAATAGCCCGCCTTGGTGGCCATTTCAATGGCGGCCAGGGTTTCGGTCAGGGTGCCGATCTGGTTGGGCTTGATCAGGATGCTGTTGGCGATGTTGCGATCGATACCCTGCTGGAAAATCCGGGTATTGGTCACGAAAAGATCGTCGCCGACCAACTGGACCCGATCGCCCAGCTTGCGGGTCAGGGCCTGCCAGCCGTCCCAGTCATTTTCGTCCATGCCGTCTTCAATGGAGACAATGGGATAGCGGTCCACCAGGTCGGCGAGGAAATCGGCAAATTCCTCGGCATTGAATCGCTTGTTCTCCGAGGCCAGTTCATAGACCCCGTCCTTGTAGAACTCGGAACTGGCCACATCCAGCCCCAGGACCACATCCTTGCCCGGCTGGTAACCGGCCTTCTCGATGGCTTCCAGAATGGTTTCCAGTGCCGCCTCGTTGGACGGCAGGTCGGGGGCGAAGCCGCCCTCGTCTCCCACCGCCGTGCTCAGCCCGCGGGCATTGAGCACCTTCTTGAGCCGGTGAAATATCTCGGCCCCCTGGCGCAGGGCCTCGGACAGGCTGGGCGCACCCACGGGCAGGATCATGAACTCCTGAATGTCCACGCTGTTGTCGGCATGGGCACCGCCGTTGACGATATTCATCATGGGCACGGGCATGCCGGTGGCGGCCTCCCCGCCCAGGTGCCGGTAGAGCGGCTTGCCGCCAGCCAGGGCGGTTGCCTTGGCAGCTGCCAGGGAAACGGCGAGGATGGCATTGGCGCCCAGGCGGCCCTTGTTGTCAGTGCCGTCCAGCTCGATCATCTTCTGGTCCAGGGCCTTTTGGTCGCCGGCTTCCATGCCCTTGAGGCTGTCCCGAATCTCGCCGTTGATGTTGGCAACGGCCCGGGTCACGCCCTTGCCCAGATAACGCTTTTCATCACCATCGCGAAGTTCCACGGCTTCGTTGACACCCGTGGAGGCACCGGAGGGAACGGCGGCCCGGCCCACTTCACCGGAATCCAGGAACACGTCCGCTTCCACGGTGGGGTTGCCCCGGGAGTCAATAATCTCCCGGCCAAGGATGTCACTGATCTTCGCCATGGCTTGCAGTCCTCGAATTGATTGAATTGGTGATTTTGAATTTATTGCAGTTGGTCTTCGATCAAGGTCTGCGCCTTGACCGCGTCGTCCACTGCCTTGAGAGATGTCAGCAGCGCTTCCACGCGATCCAGGGGCATGGAATTGGGTCCGTCGCAGAGCGCTTCATCGGGCTTGGGATGAGTTTCCATGAACAGCCCCGAGACACCCGCACCAATCGCTGCACGGGCAAGAACGGGAATGAACTGCCGCTGGCCGCCGGAACTGCCACCCTGCCCGCCCGGCAATTGCACGGAATGAGTGCAATCGAAGACCACCGGCGCACCGGTCTCGCGCATCACCGACAGGCCGCGCATGTCGGAGACCAGGTTGTTGTAGCCGAAGCTGAAGCCGCGTTCACAGACCATGATGTTGTCATTGCCGCTGCTACGGGCCTTCTCCACCACGGTGCGCATCTCCCAGGGCGACAGGAACTGGCCCTTCTTGATATTGACCGGGATGCCGTGGGAACAGGCGTTGACGATGAAATCCGTCTGACGGCAAAGAAACGCCGGGGTCTGAATCACATCCACCACACTGGCAACCTCGCCAATGGGCGTGTATTCATGGACATCGGTCAGCACCGGCACACCAATCTCGGACTTTACCTTCTCGAGTATGCGCAGCCCTTCTTCCATGCCGGGCCCCCGATAGCTTTTCAGGGATGTGCGGTTGGCCTTGTCAAAGGAGCCCTTGAAGACATAGGCAATGCCCAACCGCTCGGTCACCTCCCGAAGATGCCCGGCCACTTCCATGGCCAGGGATTCGCTTTCCAGCGTGTCCGGCCCAGCGATCAGGAAGAACGGCTGGTCCAGACCCACCTGAAAATCACGAATCTTCATGGCTTGTCTCCTATGAAGCCTGTTGAGAGCTTCCCTATCACTGGCCGCTTTCCGCGGCCGCTTCGTCGGCGGGGGCTTGCCCGGCCGAATGGCTGCGCGCGGCTTCCACGAATTTCTGGAACAGGGGATGACCATCCCGCGGCGTGGAGGTGAATTCCGGATGGAACTGCACACCCAGGAACCAGGGATGATCGGGCAACTCGACAATCTCGACCAGGTCATCCACCGACATGGCGGAGAAGACCAGACCGGCCTTCTTCAACTGTTCGAGATAATTGTTGTTGAACTCGAAACGGTGGCGATGGCGCTCGTGAATCTCATCCTGGCCATAAACCTGATGCGCCAGCGTGCCGGGCTTGATGTAGGAACTCTGGGAGCCCAGGCGCATGGTGCCGCCCAGATCGGATTCTTCAGTGCGTTCCTTGGTGGTCCCCTCACGGTCCAGCCACTCGGTAATCAGGCCCACCACCGGATGTTCATTGTGAGGGGCGAACTCGGTGCTGTGCGCGCCCTCGAGACCGGCCACATGACGGGCAAAGTCAATCACCGCCACCTGCATGCCGAGACAGATCCCCAGGTAGGGAATGCCCTGTTCACGGGCATATCGAGCAGCGGCAATCTTGCCTTCAATACCACGCTCCCCAAAGCCACCGGGGACCAGAATGGCATCCATGTCGGCCAGAATCTCGGCACCATCATGGGTAATCTGCTCGGAATCGAAATAGTGGATGTTCACCTTGGTGCGGGTGTGGATACCGGCATGCTTCAGGGCTTCATTCAGGGAAATGTAGGCATCCGCCAGTTCCACATACTTGCCCACCATGGCGATATCGACCGCCATCTCCGGATTGCGCAGGGCGGTCACCACGTCTTCCCATTCATGCAGGTCCGCGGCGGGGGCGTCGATGCCGAATTTTTCCGTGACCAGTTCATCCAGTTGCTGATCCCGCAGGTGCATGGGAATCTCGTAGATGTCACTGGCATCGGCGGCCGAGATCACCGCCCGTTCCTCCACGTTGGTGAACAGGGCGATCTTGCGCCGGGCATCCGCCGGCAGGGGATTCTCCGCCCGGCACAGCAGAATATCGGGCTGGATACCGATGGAGCGCAGTTCCTTCACCGAGTGCTGCGTGGGCTTGGTCTTGATCTCGCCGGAAGTGGCAATGAACGGCACCAGGGTCAGGTGCATGTAGAGGGTCCGCTTGCGGCCCAGCTCCACACTCAGTTGCCGGATGGCCTCCAGGAAGGGCAGGGATTCAATATCGCCCACGGTGCCGCCGATCTCCACCAGGCAGATATCGGCATCGCCCGCCGCCTGCAGCACCGAGCGCTTGATCTCGTCGGTGATATGGGGAATCACCTGCACCGTACCGCCCAGGTAATCGCCACGCCGCTCCTTGCGGATGACGCTTTCATAGATGCGGCCGGTGGTGAAGTTGCTCTTGCGGCTGGTGGTGGTACGCACAAAGCGCTCGTAGTGGCCCAGGTCCAGGTCGGTTTCGGCACCGTCCTCGGTGACAAAGACCTCACCGTGCTGGAAGGGGCTCATGGTGCCGGGATCCACATTGATGTAGGGATCCAGCTTGACCATGGAAATCCGGAGTCCGCGGGATTCCAGAATGGCACCAAGGGAAGCCGCGGCGATGCCTTTCCCCAAAGAGGAAACCACGCCGCCAGTAACGAAAATGAAATGGGTCATGAATGGGGGTCCCGATTGCCTGGAGGTGCCCGCCATGACGGGCCAGAATCGGGACGCAAACTTACCAGATCAGGCGCCTTTGCTCAATCCGGACCAGCACTTTCAGTCTTTCTCCAGCCAGCGCAGATGGCCCGTCCTGGCCCCATTTTGCCCCCGTTCTTCAGCGATATAGGCAGGATCAAGGACACTCTCGCCGGCGGCAAATAATCTTTCCCCATCCAGCAAAAGAGGCAGGCGATCCCGCTTTTCGGGAGGAATCTCCGCAAGCCGCATCCACTCCTTCAGCCGGCGGCTGTGGCGACCGTCGTGAAAAAGCTCGCCGCCCTGGCGATAACGGACCGTCACGCAGTCCGGAAGCCGAACGGTCCGCCCCGCCCCGTCGGGCCGCAATTGCAGGCGGCCATTGCCGGGCAACACCAGCGCCCTGGCCGGCGCCTGCCAGTGAAAAGGCCCCGGTTCCGGCTCCGGCTGGTCCCGGGGAATCCAATAAAGCCGGTCCCCGTGGCGCCGGACCAGACGCGTGCCCACGGCCAGCACCGGAGCGGCGTCCGGGCGGGCGTCGATCACCTCCGCCTGGAGCCGGTCCAGCCATTCCATTCCCGGGCCACGCCCCTGCTCATCGGTGAGCCAGTAACGGAGCAGATTGCGGCGGCGGGCGGGCGAAAGCTCACCCAGGGCCTGAAGACTGATCCACTCTCCTTCGCCGACCCTCGCCAGATCGGCCTCGCCCAGTTCACGCAGCACGGCGGCCTCCTCGGCCAGGTGCCGGGCGGCCCGGGCCGCCTGCCGACCGGCCTGCGGCCAGCGCGCCTGCAACAACGGCAGGACCTTGTGCCGCAGAAAATTGCGATCATGACGCAGTTCACGGTTGGAGGGGTCTTCGACCCAGCGCAGGGCATGGTCCTCGGCATAGGCCTGGATCTCGGCCTCGTCCACCATCAACAGGGGCCGCAGGATGTGGCCGGGCCCCAGTGGGCGCTGCAGCCGAATACCGGACAGCCCCAAGCTGCCGCTGCCGCGCAGCAGCCGCTGGAGCAACGTCTCGAGCTGGTCGCCCGCGTGATGGGCGGTGAGCAGCCAGTCACCGGGCCGCAGTTGCTCGGCAAGCACCCGATACCGGGCATGACGGGCGGCCGCCTCGAGGCTTTCCCCCGGCGGCAGGGGCACGTTCACTTTCAGGACCCGGCAGGGAACACCCAGGCCCTCGGCAAACTCCCGGCAGTGTTCGGCCCAGACCGTCGCGCGCTCGTGCAGACCATGGTCCACGTGCAGGGCCCGGCATTCCCGCCCCGGACAGACCCGGCTGACAGCATGCAACAGCACACTGGAATCCCGCCCCCCGGAAAAGGCGACAAGCAGGCGGCCTTTGGGCGCATGCTCGCCGACCAGCCGAGGGATCGTCTGCTCAATCTCGCTCATTACCAGGCACCGCTCCGGGAACATTGAACCCGCATATCCCATTAGGATACCTGAGGTGGGCTACTTTCCGGTCCAGAACTGGAAAATGACGCTATCGGAGATGACCGTCCGTTTCCCAGGACGGTAAGCGGTCACTCCACCCCGTTATTGACAGAAGGCGTCGAGCAAGGACGGCAGGGGTTGGTCGGCGAAGTGCTCTTTCCAGAGCCGGGGCGTGAGTTGGGCGACATCCGAGGCGGGGTGAATGGACACACGCTGGAGCACATCCAGCAGGTAGGTATAGGGGGTGATGCCGTCTAGCCGGCAGGTGGTCAACAGACTCTGGATGATGCCGAGCTTGCGGGCACCGACCTCCGTCCAGCAAAAGAGCCAGTTCTTGCGCCCCATGGGAATGACCCGCAGGGCGAAACCCGGCGAAACCAGGACACCCACCTCCCCCCATCCAATTCTTACACACCAATTCTGAAATTTCCTACAGAATCCCCCTGCCGCTGGTCTGAGAATAATGCCAAGCGTCAACGAGGGAATGCTGATGCCAATCGCCAGGGCGAAACCAGGACACCCACCTCCCTCCATCGAATTCTTACACACGGCGAAACCAGGATATATATGGACGCCTCCGTCCACTTGGATCCTGAGCATTTCCAGGGGCCAGAGACTGCACTATGTTGACTCAGCCAGTCGTGGGCAACGCGACCGGTAGAGGGGCCTGCCTTGGGTGGGGGTCACCGGGGCTGTGCTAGGGGATAGTTTGGTTTGGTTTTATGGCTTGATGCTAACTAGAGGCTGCAATCGCGGCTGAAGCCGCTCCCACGGTGCCTGTAATATGCGCTAAATCGAAGGCAGTCTGCCCATCATTTGAATTTGCTATCAGCGAGCACGGCCCAGGTGACTACCACCAAAGGTAGGCCTTGGAGCCGACAGGGCTTTCCAAGGCTGTGTGAGCCAGGATGGCGAACCCAGAGCCCCCAGGGATGGTTTCACGGCGTCCTTGGAAAGCCCTGTCGGCTCCAAGGCCGGAATACGCCCATCACCGTCACCGAAGGGGACTAACCCAATCGAAGGCAAAACCGAGAGGATTAAGCCGAGCTCCGCCCCTATTCCTTGTATCGACCGAAACCCATCAGCCGCTTGTAACGGCGCTCAAGGAGTTCGTCCATGGGGATCTGGTCCAGTTTCTGATAGGCGTCAAGGAGGGCCTTTTTGAGGATACCGCCCATGGCGTCCCAGTCACGGTGGGCGCCGCCCAGGGGTTCTTCGATGATGTTATCGATCAGCTCCAGCTCACGAATTCGATCGGCGGTAATGCCCATGGCCTCGGCCGCGTCGGAGGCCCGCTCCGCGCTGCGCCAGAGAATGGAAGCACAGCCCTCGGGGGAGATGACTGAATAAATGCTGTGCTGCAACATGCTGACCCGATCACCCACGCCGATGCCAAGCGCCCCGCCGGAACCCCCTTCACCGATCACGGTGCAGATAATCGGCGTGCGCAGCCGGGACATTTCGAACAGATTGCGGGCGATGGCCTCGCTCTGGCCGCGCTCCTCGGCGCCAATGCCGGGATAGGCGCCGGGGGTGTCAATCAGGGTGATCACCGGCAGATGGAAACGCTCGGCCATCTTCATCAGACGCAAGGCCTTGCGATAACCCTCAGGCCGGGGCATGCCAAAATTGCGATAGACCTTCTCCTTGGTGTCCCGCCCCTTTTGCTGACCGATCACCATCACCGGCTGGCCTTCCAGGCGCGCCAGGCCACCGACGATCGCCGGGTCATCGGCATAGGCGCGATCACCATGGAGCTCCTCGAAATCGGTGAACACGCGCTCGATGTAGTCGATGGTATAGGGGCGCTGGGGATGGCGGGCGACCTGGGCCACCTGCCAGGCGTTCAGCGAGGAGTAAATGGATTCGGTCAGCGCCTGGCTCTTGTTCTTCAGGCGCGTGATCTCCTCGTTGATGTTGATGGCGGAGTCATCACCCACGTAGCGCAGCTCCTCGATTTTCGCTTCCAGCTCGGCGATGGGCTGTTCGAATTCGAGAAAATTCAGGTTCATCGCTTATCCTCAAGTCTAGCTGCTTTGTGGGTTTTCGCACGGAAGCCGTTGATTGTATGACGGAGAGCCAAAAAAGGCCATGATCGTGGCTCAAGCGGTCTGGCTCAGTTCCCCGGCCCCGCTGTCTGCAGGGCGGCGGTAGATGCGCCGCAGGCCCTCCTCGCCCACCAATTTTTCCAACTGCCGAATGAGGGCACTGGTGGGCCGGACCTTCCATTCATCCCCCAGGGGGATCTTGGCCTCGGCGATGCCGTTGATGTAATGCACGGTGACCCGGCAGCCCCCTTCCCGATGGGGCTCCAGGATTTCCCGAAGGCGGGCCGCGAAGCGCCGGTCCAGCGCTTCGCCCGCCTGCCAGCGCAATACCAGCCCCCGCAGCGCCGCTTCCCGGGCTTCGTCGATGTCGATGACCTCGCGCACATTGATGCGCCAGCCATTGATGAACTCGTCAAAGCCCAGCCGCCCCTGAATGACCAGGACCGCGTCCTTGGACAGCAGGTGCCGAAAACGATTGAAGGCGTCCTCGAACAGGGTCGCCTCGATGCGGCCGGTGCGGTCGTCCAGGGTCAACGAGACCCGGCCGCCCCGCTTTTTCATCTCCACCGCCAGCCCGGCCACGGTCACGAAGCGCTGGCGGCGGCGGCCGTAGCCACTGTCGGTGTCAGGCTCGGCCTCGATCAGCTTGCCGATGCGGGCAGTGACAATCTGTTCCAGCTCTTCCTCGAACTGACGGATAGGGTGGCCGGTGAGGTAAAGGCCCAGGGTTTCCTTCTCCGCCGCGAGCCGGTCCGGTTCTTCCCATTCGGGGATTTCCGCGATGGCCGTGCTTTCCGGGGCCGACTCGGGGGCAGGCTCCGAGAGGCCAAACATGTCGTTCTGCCCCGCCTCGCGGGCCCGGCGGTCCTGTTCCGCCCGATGCAGGCATTCCGGCAGCGCCGCCATCAGGCTGGCGCGGTTGGGGCCAAGGCTGTCCATGGCGCCAGCGCGAATGAGGGCTTCGAGCACGCGCCGGTTGACCTTCTGCAGGTCCACCCGGCGACAAAGGTCCTGCAGATCCCGGAAGGGCCCCTTGTCCCGGCGTTCAGCCAGCACCACATCGATCGCCGAGCGACCCACGCCCTTGACTGCACCCAGGCCGTACTGTATCTCGCCGGCCTCATTGACGGTGAAGGCATTGTCGGATGCGTTCACATCCGGGGGATGGACCGTCAGGTCCATGTTGCGACATTCGTCGATCAGGACCACCACCTTGTCGGTGTGGTCCATATCGGCCGACAGCGTCGCGGCCATGAAGGCGGCCGGGTAATGGGCCTTGAGCCAGGCGGTCTGGTAGGACAGCAGGGCATAGGCGGCGGAATGGGATTTGTTGAAGCCGTAGCCGGCAAACTTCTCCACCAGGTCGAAGATATATTCCGCGGTCTTGGGCTCCACGCCCCGCTCGGCGGCGCCATCCACGAAGACCTTGCGCTGGCGGGCCATCTCCTCGACTTTCTTCTTGCCCATGGCGCGGCGCAGGAGGTCCGCGCCGCCCAGGGTGTAGCCGGACAGCACCTGGGCAATCTGCATCACCTGCTCCTGATACAGGATGACGCCGTAGGTGGGCTCGAGGATGGGCTCCAGGTCCGGATGGGGATAGGTGACTTCCGCCCGGCCATGCTTACGGTTGATGAAATCATCCACCATGCCGGACTGCAGGGGGCCGGGGCGGAACAGGGCCACCAGGGCGATGATGTCTTCGAAATTGTCCGGCTGCAGGCGCCGGATCAGGTCCTTCATGCCGCGACTTTCCAACTGGAACACCGCGGTGGTCCCGCAGGCCTTGAGCAGATCGAAGGTGGGCCGGTCATCCATGGGCAGGGCGGCAACATCCAGGGGCGCCTCCCCTTTCCGCTTGCGCTGCTCATCGGCGATCTGCACCGCCCGATCGATGATGGTCAGGGTGCGAAGCCCGAGAAAGTCGAATTTCACCAGGCCGGCGGATTCCACATCGTCCTTGTCCAACTGGGTCACCGGGTTGCCACCGCCCGGTTCCACATAAAGCGGGGTGTAATCGGTCAGCACGGAAGGCGCGATGACCACGCCCCCGGCATGCTTGCCCGCATTTCGGGCCATGCCTTCCAGGGACAGGGCCCGGTCGATGAGATTGCGGACCTCTTCGTCTTCCTCGTAGTTCTGGCGCAGCTCTTCCTCTTCCTCCAGCGCCCGTTCCAGGGTCATGCCCACTTCGAAGGGGATCAGCTTGGCGATCCGGTCCACATAGCTGTAGCCATGGCCGAAAACACGGCCCACGTCCCTGACCACCGCGCGCGCGGCCATGCTGCCGTAGGTGATGATCTGGGAGACCTTCTCGCGCCCGTACTTGTCCGCCACATACTCGATGACCCGATCGCGACCTTCCATGCAAAAGTCCACATCGAAGTCGGGCATGGAGACACGCTCGGGATTGAGGAAGCGCTCGAACAGCAGATCGAATTCAAGCGGGTCCAGGTCGGTGATCTTGAGCGCGTATGCCACCAGGGACCCCGCCCCGGAACCACGCCCCGGCCCCACCGGCACATCGTTGTCCTTGGCCCATTGGATGAAATCGGCCACCACCAGAAAGTAGCCGGGAAAATCCATGGAATTGATGACCTCGAGCTCCCGGTCGAGGCGTTCGTAGTAGGGCCGGATCTTGGCTTCCAGGTCTTCGGTGCCCGGGGGAAAGATCTGTTTGAGCCGTTCTTCCAGGCCACGGACCGATTCCTCGCGCAGATAGCTTTCCGCGGTATGACCTTCCGGGATGGGAAAGTCGGGCAGGTCGTTCTTGCCCAGTTCGATTTCCACGGTGCAGCGGCGGGCAATCTCGACGCTGTTCTCCAGGGCCTCGGGGATGTCCGCGAACAGCTCGGCCATCTCCTCGGGACTGCGCAGGTACTGTTGGCGGGAATAGCGGCGGGGCCGCCGGGGGTCATCCAGGGTGCGGCCTTCCTGGATGCAGACCCGAGCCTCATGGGCCTCGAAATCCGACTCGTTCAGGAAACGCACATCGTTGGTGGCCACCACGGGGGTGCCGGTATTGGCCGCCAGCTCCACCGCGGCGTGGAGATAGTCTTCCTCCCCTTCCCGGCCGGTGCGCACCAGCTCCAGGTAATAGCTGTCCGGGAAACGCTCCCGCCACCAGTCCAGGATTTCCATGGCCTGTGGAGTCCGCCCCGATAACAGGGCGCGACCCAGATCCCCCTCACGGGCGCCCGAGAGCGCGATCAGACCATCGCAGCTCTCCCGGTCCAGCCACCCCCGATGGACCAGGGGCTTGCCCCGATGCTGGCCCTCCACATAGGCACGGGTAATCAGACGGGTCAGATTGCCGTAGCCCTTGTGATTCCGACACAGCAGGGTAATCCGGCTGGGCTGGTCCCGGTCGCCCGGCTCGTCGAGCCACAGATCCGCCCCCAGAATGGGCTTGATCCCGGCGGATTCGGCGGCACGGTAAAACTTGACCAGGGCGAAGAGGTTGGACTCGTCGGTCATCGCCACCGCCGGCATCGCCCGCTCGGCCACGGCCGAGGTCAGACCCGCTACCCGGATGACACTGTCCACCAGGGAGTACTCGGTGTGGACCCTGAGATGCACAAAGCTGGCGGTCATTGGGACACCTCTGACAAGGCGCGACGAACGGGCGAAAAACTGCGCCGGTGAATCTCACAGGGCCCGTGTTCGGCCAGGGCCCGGAGGTGGGCCGCGGTGCCATAACCCTTGTGCCCGGCGAAGCCATACTCAGGATAGCGCTGATCGGCTTCCCGCATCCAGCGATCCCGGTCCACCTTGGCAATGATGGAGGCGGCACTGATGGCCGGGTGGCTGCCATCACCACCGACGATGGCTTCCCCCGGCACAGGCAGCCGGGGCAGCTGATTGCCGTCCACCACCGCCGCCGTGGGCAAGGGATCCAGCCGACTCACCGCCTGGGTCATGGCCTCAAGAGACGCGCGACCGATGTTGAGGCGATCCACTTCGGCGGCATCCAGGTAAACGATGGAGACGGCCAGCGCCCTGGCCCGAATCTCCAGGGCCAGGGCCTCACGACGTTTCTCGCTGAGCTTCTTGGAGTCGGCAAGCCCTTCGATGGGATGGTCGGGATCAAGGATCACGGCGGCGGCGACCACCGGACCGGCCAGGGGGCCACGGCCCACTTCGTCCACGCCGGCGATTCGCCCTCGATTGATCAGGTCCAGACCGGCTTGCTTCATGACCGATTCCGCTTGACCAGCTCCAGTACCGCTTTGGCTGCCTGCTCCGGACCCGCACTGCGCAACTCACCGGCCAGTTCGGCGAAACGCCGGGACAGGGCCTCGCGCCGATCGGGATCATCCAGCAACTCCCCCACCGCCGCGGCCAGCCTGGCCGGTCGGGCCCTGGACTGAAGATACTCGGGCATCAGCATTTCCCCGGCGAGGACATTGGGCATGGCCACATGGGGCGTTTTGAGCAGGCGAAAGGTCTTGACCAGGGTGTGGGTCAATGAGCTGACCTTATAGGCCACCACCGTGGGCCTTTCCAGCAACATGGCTTCCATGGTGGCGGTTCCCGAAGCGGCCAGCACCACATCCGCCGCCGCCATGCACTCCCGGGGCTGGGAGCGGACAATCCGCACGGGAAATTCCAGGCGATTCCATTGCGGTAGCGCCGCCAACTGGGCTTCCACCTTGTCCCCGGGAACCGGCATCACGAATTCCAGTTCCGGGCGTTCCGCCTTCAGCTTCATCGCGGTATCGAGAAAAACCGGCCCCAGCCGTGATACCTCACCACTACGGCTGCCCGGCAGCAGCGCCACCACCGGGCCCTTCTCGGGCAGCTTGAGGAATCGGCGCGCCTCGGCCCGATCCGCCCGCCCCGGAATCTCGACGGCCAGGGGGTGACCGGCAAACACCGCTTTGAGATTCTGGCCCCGGTAGCAATCCGGTTCAAAGGGGAAGAGACACAGGAGCAGATCCGCCGCCTGGGCCACTGTCTTGACCCGGCCGGCACGCCAGGCCCAGACGGTGGGGCTAACATAATGGACCGTGGGGATGCCGGCCTTGCGTACCCGCTTCTCCAGGCCCAGATTGAAGTCCGGCGCGTCGATGCCGATTACCACGTCGGGTTCATCTTCAATCAAATAATCCGCCAGCTCACGACGCAGACGAATCAGCCGTGGCAGTTCCTTCACCACCTCGGACAGACCCATGACCGAGAGCTCTTCGATATCGCCGATCTCTCGGCAACCGATCATTCGCATGCGAGGGCCGGCCACGGCCTCGAAGGAGACATCCGGTTCCAGCTTGCGCAGGGCGCGCATCAGGCCAGCGCCCAGTTGGTCGCCGGAGGCTTCTCCAGCAATCAGGGCTACTCTAAGGCTCATTTTCCTACCCCCGGGACTGGAGACAGACAATAGGCGCCCGACATTGAACCGGGCGAATCAGAACGACCCCTGGTCAGCAGGGAAGCATCAATTCAGCGCACGATACTCCGGCTGGTATCGCGAATAAAGTCGACCATCTTGGCCACTTCCGCCGAGCTTTCCGCCAGGGCCTCAAGATTGCCCAGCGCCTCTTCGAGACGAAGACCGGAGCGATACAGCACGCGATAGGCGTGGCGGATTGATTGCAATTGCTCGCGAGTAAAGCCGCGCCGGCGCAGACCGACGGCATTGAGGCCATGGGGGTCCGCCGGCATGCCGGAAACCGTCAGGTACGGCGGCACATCGCGGGTCACACCCGCGTCCATGGCACAGAAGGCATGCTCGCCGACACGGCAGAACTGGTGAATCTTGCTGAAGCCCCCAAGGACGGCATAGTCGCCGATGTGAACATGCCCGGCCAGGGTGGCCGCATTGGCCATGATGGTGTGACTGCCCACCTTGCAGTCATGGGCGATATGGACATAGGCCATGATCCAGTTATCGTCACCAATGGCGGTAACCCAGTCGTCCTTGATGGTCGCCCGGTTGACGGTGCAGCACTCACGGAAAGTGTTGCCATCGCCAATTTCCAGGCGCGTGGGCTCATGGTTGAAGCCCTTGTCCTGGGGTACTTCGCCAATGGAGCAAAACTGGTAGAAATGGTTATCCCGGCCAATGGTGGTTGGCCCCTTGATCACCACATGCGGACCGACCACGGTGCCTTTACCGATCTTCACATCCTTGCCGATGATCGAGAAGGGGCCAATCTCGACCCCTTCATCAATTTCGGCACCCGGATCGATAACCGCCCGTGAATCGATCATTCCTCAATCTCCCGCGCCGCGCACATCACCTCCGCGCTGGCCGCCAGTTCCCCGTCAACCTCGGCACGGCAGTCAAACTTCCACATGCCACGGCTGGTGCGAATAATACTGGCATGAAGCATGAGCTGGTCACCCGGCTCCACCACGCGCTTGAAGCGGGCCTTATCAATCCCGACGAAATAGAACAGCATGTTGTCCGGCGCCTCACCCTGAGTCTCGAAGGCCAACAGGCCCGACGCCTGAGCCAGCGCTTCCAGGATCAACACGCCAGGCATCACCGCCCGCTGCGGAAAATGCCCGGGGAAATAAGGTTCATTGACGGACACATTCTTCACCGCCCGAATGGACTCTCCGGGCACGCACTCAACTACCTTGTCCACGAGCAGGAAAGGATAGCGATGCGGCAGGAGGTGCTTGATTCGATGAACATCCATGGAAATGGGGGCAGTCACGATTTTTCTCCCTTGTCTTTGAGCTCCCGCTCCAATCGGGCGACCCGGCGAGCCAGGTCATCCAGCTTGCGGAAGCGTGCACTGTTCTTGCGCCAACTGGCACCGTCATCCATGGGCAGACTCCCGGAGTAGATGCCGGGCTCACGAATATCCCGGCTCACCAGAGTCATGGCCGTTACGACTGCGCCATCGGTAATCGTCAGATGACCGGCAATTCCGACCCCTCCGGCAATCATGCAGGAGCGGCCAATCTTGCTGCTGCCGGCGATGGCAGTGCAGCCTGCAATGACGGTATTGGCACCAATCTGCACATTGTGGGCGACCTGAACCTGGTTATCCAGCTTGACACCGTCGCCAATGACCGTGTCTTCAATAGCGCCCCGATCCACCGTGGTCGCGGCACCGAGTTCGACCCGGTCACCAATCCGCACGCCGCCAAGCTGGGGGACTTTCACCCAGTCATCGCCATCCGGCGCAAAGCCGAAGCCATCCGCACCGATCACCACACCGGCATGGATCAGGCAATCCCGCCCTATCGTCACGCCCGGCTCGATTACCACCCTAGGGCGCAAACGGCTGCCGGCACCGATCCGGCTGGGCCCGGCGACCACGCAGCCGGGACCGATCTCCACGCCATCGGCCAGCTCAACGCCGGCGCCAACGACGGCACCAGCACCCACATGCACGCCTTCCCCGAGGGTGGCTCCGGGATCGACGCTGGCCGAGGAACTGATTCCCGCCTCGGCCTTGCCCGCCGGATGCAGCAAAGCGGCCGCCCGGGCATAGTCGGCATAGGGGTTGTCACTCAGAAGGGCCGCCACGGGACAATCCGCGGCGTCCCTGGCATGGAGTATGACCGCACCGGCACGAGTGGAGCGCAGATGCTGACGGTAACGGTCGTTGGCGAGAAAGCAAAGCTCGCCCGGCCCGGCGGACTGAATCGTGGCAACCGATTCAATCCGCCGGGCCGGGTCACCTTCAAGCTGAAGGCCGAGCGCCTCGGCCAATTCACCCAGGGTCAAGAGGTACCCCGGATCAGCCGTCGTTCTCGGCCCGGCGGCGCAGCCGTTCAAGCACGGCGTCGGTGATATCAACCTGGCTGGAGGCGTAAAAAACCCCCTCGCCCACCACCAGATCAAGGCCGTTGTCGCGAGCATAGGTCTGAACTTCGCTCATGATCAGACGCTGCAAGCTACCGAGGGCCTCGTTGCGACGGGCATTGAAATCTTCGGCCAGATCGCTCTGCATCCGCTGAAGGGTGCGCTGGATGTCGCGCACTTCGCGCTCGATATCCCGTCGCTCATCTTCACTCATCACATCGGCGTCACGCTCCAGGCGGTTCTGCAGCTCCTGAGCGCGGCTCTGATACTCACGCATCTCGCTTTGCGCAGGCTCGAACTCGCGCTGCAACTGCTGGGACAGGTTCTGGGCCTGGGGCGACTGCTCCATGACCCGGCCCACGTCCACATATCCGACGCTGACATCGGCCAGGGCGACCATGGGAGCCAGGGCCATGGCCAGTACAAAGGTCAAACGCACGGTCATCTTCTTCATCTTCAAAACACTCCCACCAAAATGGTCAATATCCAGCAGTTAGTCGTCCAGTGTACCACTGCGAGGGCCGAGCCCCGAGTGGCTTAAAAGCCCCCGCCCAGATCGATCTGGAAGCGGTCAACGATATTCCGGGCATCGTCCTCGTCGCGGACGTTGATCGGACGGGCCAGACTGAAACGCATCAGGCCCATTGGGGTCAGCCAGGTTGCACCGATACCGGCGGAGAGCCGCAGATCACTGGCGTCCACCGCATCGATGTCGTCCCAGACATAGCCCGCATCATAAAACAGGAAGAAGCGATATTGAGCCTGCTGCCCCGGACTGTCTTCGTCGGCAAAGAAATTGGGCAGGATCAGCTCATTCTGAACGTTGGCCAGTACCGTCCCGCCGTAAGGCCGGCCGCGGGAATCCACCGGGCCCAGTCGGGCCGGCCGGTAGCCACGCACCGAGGTGGGGCCACCCGCAAATACCTGCTTGAAGGGCGGCAACTGGAAGGTGTCATCGCCATAGGGCTCGCCGTAGGCCACTTCAGCGTTGACCCGCAGGGTCCAGTCATCCGCAAGGCGCAAGAAACTGTCCTGACGCAGACGCAACATCCAGTACTCGAGATCCAGCCCCGGCACGGCCACATCCAGGCTGAGGACCCGGCGAATACCCCGGTCGGCGAACAGGGCGCGATTACGGGTATCCCGCACCCAACCCAGGTTCAGCTCGGCCGAATCCATGCGGGAGCCGCTGAAGCCACCCCGCTCGAACTGTTGACCATGAGTCTGAATGAACTCCCGGAACTCATCCGAGGTACCCGAAGATTCCACAAACTCACTGCGGCGAACACTGAAGCCATAACGAATGGAATCAAACTCGGAAATCGGCAGCCCATAACGCAGGTTCATCCCCGTACTGGTGGTGGACACCGGAGACTGCCCCTGAGCGAACAGAGACTGACTGGAATAGAAGCCGCCAATGGTCCGCGAGACACCATCCTGGCTGGCGTAGGGATCCGTGTGGCTCAGGTTGAGAAATTCACCCAGCTGGTTGGATTGCAGGTCCAGCGTCCCCTGGTGGCCAAGGCCGAAGAGGTTGTTGTTCTGGACCGCCACATTGGCCGACAGACCGGCGAAGCCGCCATAACCCACGCCCACCTGGAATTGGCCAAAGTTTCGTTCCTGAACATTGATTTCCAGGTCTACTTCATCACTGGCATCCGGCGATGGGACTTCCTCGATGTCCACGCGCTCCACGAAGGGAAGGCGTTGCAGACGGACCCGGGAGCGATTCACGTCCACATTGGACAGCGGTGCGCGCTCGAACTGCCGCAGCTCCCGGCGATAGACCTGATCGTCGGTGGACTCGCTGCCCGTGACGCGGATTTCTCGAACGTAAATCCTCTCACCAGGCTCCACGAAGAAGAGCATGGAGACTTCACGCGCATCATCATGCAATTCCGGCACCGGCGTCACTTCGGCATGGGCGTAACCGGCCGCACCGAGACGTTGCTCGATGAACTCGGCACTGCGCTCGGCCCGTGCCAGGTTGAAGGTATCCCCGGCATTGACCTGAATGAAGGGCCGCAGCTGCTCCTCGGGGACCGGGAATTCACCCAGCATCTCAATGTCACGGATGGTGTAGACATCCCCTTCATGGACATTGATGGTGAGAAAAACGTCTTCCCTGTCAGGACCAATGGATACCTGAACGGACTCCACAGCAAAATCGGCATAACCCCGGTCCATGTAGAAAGAGCGCAAGGTTTCCAGGTCACCCCCGACCTTCTCTCGGGAATACTGGTCGCGGGAGGAGAAAATCGTGCGCCAGCCGGAAGGGCGCAGCTCCAGTTGCCGCAACAAGCGGTCATCCTCAAAGGCCTCGTTACCGACGATATTGATCTGTCGGATATTGGCGACCCGTCCTTCCTTGATCTCGATCCTCAGCTCGACCTGATTGGAGCCCAGGTCACGCACCACCGGGGTAATGGATACGCCGTAACGGCCCTGGGCGTAATAGGTCCGATACAGTTCCTGCTCCAGTTGGTCGACCAGCAATTCGTTCAGCACCCGGCCTTCATCAATGCCCTCTTCGCGCATGGCGCGACGCAGCATCTCGGTCTCGATCTGCCGGTTACCGCTGATCTCCAGGCGTGCAATGGTTGGGCGTTCCTCCACCCGAACCACCAGGGTGTTGTCATCCCGTTCCAGAATGACATTATCGAAGAAACCGGTATCGTAGAGTTCCTGAATGGCACCGCGCACGGCCATCCGATCCACCCTGTCACCCACCTCAATGGGCAAATAGGTCAGCACCGTACCCTCGGAAATGCGCTGGAGGCCTTCCAGGCGGATATCCTCAACGACGAAGGGTTCAGCCTGCGAATGCGCCACGGCGGGCAGCATGAGCAGGGCCAGTATCCATCCAAACAGCAATTTTTGACCGGCTTTCAAGATCCTACCTCGTCTTCAGAAACAAAATGACCGCCCGTGGAGTGGTTACCAAACCCACTCCGCCGCACGGACTCAATCCACGAATAGGCGCATCAGGTCGTTATAGAGCGCAAAGGCAATCAGCGCCGCGATCATGGCCAACCCGATCATCTGGCCCGCGGCCAGCATGGATTCGGGGACCGGTCGGCGTGTTGTCGCCTCGATGCCCAGATAGACCAGATGGCCACCGTCGAGGACCGGAATCGGCAATAAATTCACAATCCCGAGACTGATACTGACGATGGCGAGAAAACCCAGGAAAGATACCAGTCCCGAGCTCACAGTGACACCCGCATAATGGGCAATATTGATTGGCCCGCTCAGATTTCGGACCGAAACCTCACCAGTAATCATCCGCGTCAGCATGCGCAGGGTCAGCCGGGTCATTTCGCCGGTATTGACCACACCCATGCCCAGAGCCGTCACCGGCCCGTAGCGCTCCTCGCTGCGCATGCGATCGATCAGGTCCTCGGGGACGTGGGGGGCCGCGCCAATCCTGCCCTCTCGCCCATCGTCGGTTTCCACCTCCGCCGGGACCAGTTCAATGGTCATGCGCCGACCGTCACGTTCCAACTCGACAGCGAGCCGTTCCTCCGGTCGGGCGGTGACAGCCTCGCGGAAAAGCTGCCAGGTTTCAAGCCTTTCCCCATCAACGGTCAGGATTCGGTCGCCCCTTTGCAGCCCCGACCCGGCAGCGGCGCCGTCGTCAGCCAGTTCACCAATAACCGGGGGCAAGGCCTCGAACCAGGGGCGCAGGCCGAGTCCGTCCAGCAAGGCGCCCGGCTCGGTTAGTGCCCGGCGGCGCTCAGGGTCCACCGAAAGGGTCAGATCGTACTCGCTACCGCCCCGAAGCACGGTGAGTTCAATCGGTCGGTCATCCAGGATCCCATCCAGCAGCTCGATACTGGCGGTGCGCCAGGTGGGGGTACGTCGGCCATTGACGGCAACGATCTCGTCGTCGCCGTGGATGCCGGCCTCGGCGGCGGGGGTGTCGTCGGCCACCTGGCCGATCACCGGCTTGAGCCCGGGAATGCCGGCGACAAATATGGCCCAATAGGCAAGAATGGCGAAAAGAAAATTGAAGGCGGGGCCCGCCAGGACAATCACCGCTCGGCGCGAGACAGACTGGCGATTGAAGCTGCGCGCCCGATCGGCCTCGCTGACTTCATCCTCGCGCTCATCCAGCATTTTGACGTAGCCGCCGAGCGGCAGGGCACCGAGCTGATACTCCGTTTGGTCGGCCCCCAGGCGACGCTGGAAGATGGGGCGACCAAAGCCCACCGAGAATCGCAGGACCTTGACCCCGCAAAGGCGGGCGGCGAGATAATGACCGAACTCATGCACGGTCACCAGGATGCCGACGGCGAGAACAAAGCCGGCGATGGCGATCAAGATACTCACGGCCGGCTCTCCACTGCCCCTGGGTCAGCCCCCATCCAGGCACGAACCTCTCCATCCAGGGCCAGAACAGACTCCAGATCCCCGCCGGCCACGCCGGCGAAGGCATCCATGGCCGCCGACACCCGGGCCGGGATGGAGGGGAAATCGCGGCGGCCGGCCAGAAAATCCGCCACGGCCACTTCATTGGCGGCGTTAAGCACCACGGGCATGCCGCCACCGGCACGGGCAGCCGCCTCCGCCAGACCCAGGGCTGGGAAGCGGTTCCGGTCGGGGGCTTCAAAATGCAGGCTGGCCAGTTTCACGGGATCCAGGGCCTCTACACCGGCGTCGATTCGATCCGGCCAGGACAAGCCGCTGGCAATGGGGGTGCGCATGTCCGGCTGGCCGAGCTGGGCGATCACCGAGCCGTCTTCATACTCCACCATGGAATGAATGACGCTCTCCGGATGAATGACCACCCGGATCCGGTCAGGTTCCAACTGAAACAGGCGGCAAGCCTCAATTAATTCCAGGCCCTTGTTCATCATGCTGGCCGAATCCACCGAGATCTTTCGACCCATGCTCCAGTTCGGGTGCTTGCAGGCCTGCTCGGGGGTCGCCGCCCGAATGGCGGCCGCATCCCATTGCCGAAAAGGACCACCGGAGGCGGTCAACATCACCGAGCGCAGGCCCGACACGGCTTCACCGCAGCGGTAACCGCCCGGCATGCATTGAAAAATGGCATTGTGCTCACTGTCGATGGGCAGCAGCTCGGCGCCGGACTGACGAACCGCCGCCATGAGCAGATCACCGCACATCACCAGTGGCTCCTTGTTGGCCACCAGAACCCGCTTGCCGGCGCGTACGGCGGCCAGCGTGGACATGAGGCCAGCGGCGCCGACAATGGCGGCCATGACCGTGTCCACCGAATCCATCGCCGCCACTTCATCCAGGGCGGCAGCACCGGTGGCCACCCGGGTCTCCAGACCGGCGGCTCGAAGCCCCCGTTCCAGTTCAGCCGCACCATCCGATTCCACCAGAACAGCGACCGCCGGCCGATGGGCCAGGCACTGTGCCAGCAATTCCCGGTGATTCCGGTTGGCACTGAGCGCCACCGCCTGAAAATAATCGGGATGACGGGCCAGCACATCCAGGGTGCTGCGCCCTACCGAGCCCGTGGAGCCGAGCACCGCGACCTGTCTCACGCCGGCTCTCCCAGCAGCATCAGGCCCACCAGGAAGATCGGCGCCGCGATCAGCAGACTGTCCACCCGGTCGAGAATGCCGCCATGCCCGGGGAGAATCCAACCGCTGTCCTTGGCGCCCGCCTGGCGCTTGAGCATGGACTCAATCAGATCGCCGGTCACCGACAGACCCGCGGTCAGCAAGGCAAGGAAGACGAAGGGACCCAGCCGCTCGATGTTCAACCACCAGGCAGCGACAACGGCCACCAGGGCCGCCAGCAGGAGGCCGCCGGCCACCCCTTCCCAGGTCTTGCCGGGACTCACTCGCGGCGCCAACTTGTGGCGACCAAAGGCCTTGCCGGCAAAATAGGCCCCCACATCAGCGCCCCAGACCAGGCCGAAGAGTGTCAGCAACAACCAGGCACCGAGCGGCTCGCCATGGAGCAGAAACAGGGCGCTCCAGGCTCCAAGCAGCACGAGCAGGCCGAATAACAGTTTTGACAACGCCGGCGGTCGGCGGGTCGGCAGACACAGCCAGGCCAGGCCCAGCAACCAGACCGGCAGAACTAGCCACACCGCCCACTGGGCCAGACCCTGCCACTGCAACAACAGAGATAGCCCCGCGACCAGCGCCGCATAGGCCACCGCCAGTCCACGCTGTTCCGGAGACGCCAGCGCGGCCCATTCCTCCCCGGCAAGGCCGACGACTGCCGCCAGCACGACCCCGAACCAGAGATTGGGCAGAAAGAAGATGGCTGCAATGGCCAGAGGCCCGACCACCAGGGCGGTTATGATTCGCTGCCTAAGCACTGGCCTCTCCTTCATTGTCGGCCACTCGCCCAAAACGTCGTTCCCGTTCGCCAAAATCCGTGACCGCTTCACGCAGGGCATCGCCACCGAAATCCGGCCACAGGCGCTCGGAGAAATACAGCTCGGTATAGGCCAGGTCCCAGAGGAAGAAATTACTCAGCCGCCGCTCACCGCCGGTGCGGATGAACAGATCGGGCGCCGGCACGTCGGCCAGGGACAAGCCGGCGGCAAAGCCTGACTCATCAATGTCCTCGGGATTCAACTTCCCTGCGGCCACATCCCGAGCCAAGCGCCGACAGGATTCCAGAATATCCCAGCGCCCACCGTAGCCGGCGCAGATATTCAGAGTGAGGCTCTGATTATCCGCTGTCAGCGCCTCGGCTTCGGCCATGCGGGTCTGGAGGTCCTCGGGGAAACGGCGCCGGTCACCAAGAAAGCGGACACGGACACCGTTTTCATGAAGTTTTGGCAGGGCCTGTTTAAGGGCCCGCCGAAACAGATCCATGAGTCGATTGACTTCAGTCGCCGGTCGCGACCAGTTCTCACTACTGAAAGCGAACAGGGACAGCACGGGAACGCCCAGCTCACCGGCGGTGGCAATCACCTCCCGGGCCGCTTCCGCACCGGCCTGATGCCCCTTGTGGCGAGCCTGCCCACGCTCTTTCGCCCACCGCCCATTGCCATCCATGATAATGGCAATATGGCGGGGCAAGACCCCCTTACCGTCTCTGTCACCTTCCACTTCCGACATGAGTCAGCTGGATCAGACCTCCAGCAGCTCCTTTTCCTTCTCGGCCACGACGGCGTCCACTTCGCCCACGAACTTGTCGGTCACTTTCTGGATCTCTTCCTGGGCCTTGCGATCGTCATCCTCGGTGATTTCCTTTTCCTTCAGCAGTTCCTTGACGTCACTGAGGATATCCCGACGAATATTGCGAATGGCCACACGGGCATTCTCCGCCTCACCCTTGGCCAGGCGAATCATATCCCGACGCCGTTCTTCGGTCAGGGGCGGCAAGGGAACACGAATGACACTGCCCGCCGTTACCGGCGACAGGCCCAGGTTGGCACTCATGATGGCCTTCTCCACCTTGGGAACCATGTCTTTTTCCCAGGGTGTGACAGCCAGCGTGCGAGCATCTTCAACCGCCACGTTGGCGACCTGATTGATGGGCGTGGGCGCGCCGTAATAGTCCACCTTGATAGGCTCCAGCAGACTGGTATTGGCGCGACCGGTGCGCATGCGGGAAAGCTCCTCGCGCAGGGAGGAGACACTCTTTTTCATCCGCTCGGAAGCGTCTTTCTTAAGGTCTTCAATCATGCTGATTCTCCATTGTCCACCAGCGTGCCGATTTCACTACCGCCACGCAGAATACGCATGAGGTTGCCGGGTTCAAAGACATCAAAGACCCGCACCGGCAAACCGTTATCCCGACACATCACGATCGCCGTGGCGTCCATGACATTGAGCTTGTCTGCAATCACACGATCATAACTCAGATGGGCGTAACGGACTGCCTGGGGATTGGTCTTGGGGTCTGCGTCATAGACACCGTCCACCTTGGTGGCCTTGAGCAGCACATCCGCGCTAACCTCGATGGCCCGCAGACTGGCGGCGGAATCGGTGGTAAAGAAGGGGTTTCCGGTGCCGGCAGCAAAGATCACCACCCTGCCCTTTTCCAGATGGCGAACCGCGCGGCGGCGGATATAGTCTTCGCAGACCTCATTGATTCGAATCGCCGACATCACGCGGGCAAAGACACCCAGACGCTCCAGTGCGTCCTGCATGGCCAGGGCATTCATCACCGTGGCCAGCATGCCCATGTGGTCACCCGTCACCCGGTCCATGCCGGCATCGGCCAGGCCCGCACCACGGAAGATGTTGCCACCGCCGATGACTACGCCCACTTCCACGCCGGCCCGGGACACGTCACGGATCTCCTGGGCCAGGCGGGAGATAACCGCCGGATCGATACCATAATCGCCATCCCCCATGAGGGCCTCACCACTCAGTTTCAGCAGAATGCGGCGGTAACGAATTTCCGGCTCGGACATGCAATTTTCCCCTGGCTGCGTGACGATCTTTAAAGGGCCTTTCACCCACTTGCAACAAACCTCTGATCAGTTCCGACCCGCGCCGGACCCGACCAGAGGTTGCATTGGCTCTCCCTGGGGAGAGCGAGCCGGACCTGGGCCCGACCTGCCCGCCCCGGTGCCATACCGGGGCGGGCCAGGAAGGATCAGGAGCCCTTGGCTTGGGCCATCACTTCCTCGACGAAGTTGTCTTCCTGCTTCTCAATGCCCTCGCCCACTTCAAAGCGGACGAATGCCTTGACGCTGGCATCCTGGGACTTGAGCAGTTTCTCAACCTTGGTGTCCGGATCCTTGACGAAGGGCTGACCCAGCAGGGTGATCTCGCCCAACCACTTGTTCAGGCGGCCAGTGATCATCTTTTCGATGATTTCAGCAGGCTTGCCGGAACCCTCGGCCTGGGCCTTGAGAATGCCCTTCTCGTGCTCGACGGTCTCCGCCGGCACCTCGTCCTTGGAAACGCACATCGGCTTGCTGGCGGCAATGTGCATGGCCAGGTCACGACCCAGCTGCTCGTCACCACCCTGATAGGCCACGACCACGCCGATTTTCATGCCGTGCAGGTACTGGGCGATCTGGCCCTCACCGGCATCAACGATCTGAAAACGGCGCACGCTCATGTTCTCGCCAATCTTGGCAATCAAGGCGCGACGGGCCTCGTCCACGGTTTCACCACTGGCCAGCTTGAGCTGATCCAGGGCGGGGACGTCGGCCGGACTCTCCTTGAGAATCGTTTCAGCCACCTGATCGGCGAACTGACTGAAATCATCGCCACCAGCGACGAAGTCGGTTTCGCAGTTCACTTCCAGGATGACGGCACGGCCACCTTGACTCTTGACCACGATGCGGCCTTCGGCAGCCACTCGGCCGGCCTTCTTGTCGGCCTTGGCCATGCCGGCCTTGCGCATGTGTTCGATAGCGGCTTCCATATCACCGCCGGTCTCGGTCAGCGCCTTCTTGCATTCCATCATGCCGGCGCCGGTGCGCTCCCGCAGCTCCTTAACTTGAGATGCAGAAATACCCATTGTTCCACTCTCCGTATTCTGTTTGCCCTTGTCTTCCAATCAGAATCAACTGATTACTCGGAAGCGGTAGTCGTCTTTTTCTTGGCAGCCTTCTTGGTGGCCTTCTTCTTGGAAGCGGTCTTCTTGGACGCTTTCCTGGTGGCCTTCTTGGCAGCCTTCTTGGCGGTCTTCTTGGACGCAGCCTGGTCGTCGCTCTCGTCCTTGGACTCGCCTTCGTCGGCCTTGGCAGCGGTCTTCTTCGCGGCCTTCTTCTTGGCAGCCTTCTTGGCGGTCTTCTTGGCGGCAGGGGCAGCCTTGGGCTTGCCTTCCTCGTCCAGCTCCACGAACTCGTCGTCGCCGGCAGCCTCGGCCATGCTCGGCACGGAAGCCTTGCCGTCGATCACTGCATCGGCAATGCCACGGGTGTAGAGCTGAATGGCGCGAATGGCGTCGTCGTTGCCGGGGATGACGTAATCCACCTCATCCGGGGCGTTGTTGGTGTCCACCACCGCCACGATGGGAATACCGAGCTTACGGGCTTCCTTGACGGCGATCTTTTCAAAGCCGACATCAATGATGAACAGCACATCAGGCAGGCCGGGCATATCCTTGATGCCACCAAAACCGCGCTCAAGCTTGTCCATCTCCCGGCGCAGCATGGTCACTTCCTTCTTGCCCAGGACGTTGAAGGTGCCGTCTTCTTCCTGCTCCTTAAGATCCTTCAGGCGCTTGATGGAATTGCGCACGGTGTTGAAGTTGGTGAGCATGCCACCCAGCCAGCGATGGCTGACGAAGGGCATGCCACAGCGCTCGGCTTCCTTCTGGATGGTCTCGCGAGCGGCACGCTTGGTGCCCACGAACATGACGCGACCGCCGTCGGCGGCGATCTTGCTCACGTAGTTGATGGCGTCCTGGTAAAGCGGCAGGGTCTTTTCCAGGTTGATGATATGAATCTTGCTTCGCTCACCAAAGATGTAGGGCTTCATCTTCGGGTTCCAGAAGCGGGTCTGATGGCCAAAATGGACACCCGCTTCCAGCATGTCACGCATGGATACGCTGGACATAGTCACTTCTCCGTTTTGTAAGGGTTGAGCCTCCATGTGCCCCATACGACAACCTCGGTGGCCCACCTCCCGGGGGAGACGGAGCCGACCGAGGCACCCAGCCGCATGTGTCGGCACATGTGTGGATTGCTTAATGTGGGCGCGCTTTATACCATAGGCGGGATATCAGCACAACGCGGAAAGGGCCTGTTTGCGCCGCTTCAAGCCCGCCTGGCCGCCCGACCCGGCACCCATGATCCGGGTGCGGGCGCCGGAAAACCGCGTCTGGCGGGCCCTGGCCCGCCTGCTGCCATTCCCGATCGCCCAGACCCGGCGCCGGGCCGCACTACAGACAGAATCACGGAAAACCATGGCCGTCACCATCAAGTCCCCGGAAGAACAAGAGAAAATGCGCGTGGCCGGCCGCCTGGCGGCGGAGGTCCACGAAATGATCGAGGAACACGTTCGCCCCGGCGTTACCACCGAGGAGCTGGACAGGATTTGCCATGACTACATCGTCAATGAGCAGAAGGCGACCCCCGCTCCGCTGGATTATCACGGTTTTCCCAAATCCATCTGCACCTCGCTCAATCACGTGGTCTGTCACGGCATTCCAGGGCCGAAGAAGCTCAAGAAGGGCGACATCGTCAATATTGACATCACCGTGATCAAGGATGGCTTCCACGGCGACACCTCCAAGATGTATTACGTGGGCAAGCCCTCGATCCAGGCTGATCGCATCAGCCGGGTGGCCCGCGAGGCCATGCTGGAGGGTATTCGCCTGGTCCGCCCCGGCACCCGCCTGGGGGATATCGGTTACGCCATCCAGAAATACGCCGAAGGGCACGGGTTTTCCGTGGTCCGGGAGTATTGCGGCCACGGCATCGGCCGGGGCTTTCACGAGGATCCACAGGTCCTGCATTACGGCAAGCCCGACACCGGGCTGGAATTGCAGGAGGGCATGACCTTCACCATCGAGCCCATGATCAATGCCGGCAAGCGCTTTACGCGGCTGCTGCCCGATGGCTGGACGGTGGTGACCAAGGACCACTCCCTTTCCGCCCAGTGGGAGCACACCGTGCTGGTGACCTCGGACGGTGTTGAAGTCCTGACCAAGCGCCGGGAAGAGGATGACCTCTGAAACGCCCAGGCGGCGACGCCCGACCCCGCCGCGTTTCGACAACGCCTGGCTGGCAGAGCTGCTCGCCGGTCGTGACCCCCTGCCCCAGCATCTCCGCGCTGCTCACAAGCATGGCAGTAGCCGCCTGAGCGAGCTGGCGACTGCCGGCGCCTCCGCCGCGGCCCTGGTCGCCGCTCGCAGCCGGATGATGGATACCCTCATCCGAGCCCTCTGGCGGCGCAATCTGGGCCGGACCCGGGGCCTGGTGCTGGCGGCGGTTGGCGGCTACGGCCGCGCCGAACTGCATCCCTGTTCGGACATCGACTTGCTGGTGCTGGCCGAAGAGAAGCTGAATGACCGCCGTGCTGCGGCCCTGGAGCAGTTCTTCACCGAGATCTGGGACATCGGCCCTGATGTGGGCCACAGTGTCAGAACACTGGAAGAATGCCGGCAGGCCGCCCGGGAAGACATCAGCACCGCCACCAATCTGATCGAGGCCCGCCGTCTCGCAGGCTCCAAAAAAACCTTCGAGGCCCTGCAGGAACTGGCATTCTCCGATGAGCTCTGGACCTCCCGCAGCTTCTTTGAGCGCAAACTCGAGGAACAGCGTACCCGGCACGCCAAGTACCACGACACGGCCTACAAGCTCGAACCCAATATCAAGGAAAGCCCCGGCGGTCTCAGGGACATCCAGATGATCGGGTGGGTGGCCAAACGCCACTTCGGTGCCCGCACCCTGGCCGACCTTGCCTCCTATGGTTTTCTCAGCCGCGAGGAACATCGGCGCCTGGTGGAGGGCCAGGGTTTTCTCTGGCGTATCCGCTGGCTACTGCATGAGATGACCGGGCGCCACGAGGACCGGCTGCTGTTCGATCACCAGCTGCGCCTCGCCGAGACCATGGGCTACGAGGACAGCGAGCACAGTCTGGCGGTGGAACAGTCCATGCAGCGCTACTACCGCACGGTGATGGAGCTGAACCGTCTCAATGAAATGCTGCTGCAGCTGTTCAAGGAAGCCATCCTGCTCGAGGGCGATCCCCGCATCCAGCCCATCAACGAGCGTTTCCAGCTCAAGAACGGCTACCTGGATGTAGTGGACCGGGATGTCTTCCGACGCGAACCCGGCGCCCTGCTGGAGCTGTTTCACCTGCTCCAACAACATCCGGAAGCCGAAGGGGTCAGCGCCGGCACCATTCGCCTGGTGCGCCAGCACTGCCATCTGATCAACGAGGATTTCCGCCGCAACCCGGACAACCAGGCCCTGTTCATGGCCATCCTGCGCGAACCACAGGGTGTCACCCACGAGTTCCGCCGCATGAACAGCTACGGGGTGCTGGGCCGTTATATCCCGGAGTTCGGGAAGATCGTCGGCCGGATGCAGTTCGACCTCTTTCATACCTACACCGTGGACGAGCACACCCTGTTCGTGCTGAGCAATCTGCGCCGCTTCGCCCTGTCCCGCTTTGATCACGAATTCCCCGACTGCAGCCGGGTCATGCGCGGTCTGCCGAAACCGGAACTGGCCTATCTGGCAGGCCTGTTTCACGATATCGCCAAGGGCCGCGGCGGGGATCACTCCGAACTGGGTGCCAGCGATGCCCTGCGGTTCTGCAAACGCCACGGCCTGAGCGAATACGATGCCCGACTGGTGTCCTGGCTCGTCCGGCAACACCTGCTGCTCTCGCTCACCGCCCAGAAGAAAGACATCAGCGACCCCAGAGTCATCCACGAGTTTGCCGAGAAAGTCGGCGATCAACTGCATCTGGACTATCTCTACATCCTCACCGTGGCCGATGTGCGCGCCACCAATCCGGAGCTCTGGAATTCCTGGAAAGCCAGCCTGTTCAGCGAGCTCTACCAGAACACCAGCCGCGCCCTGCGCCGTGGCTTGGTCAATCCGGTGGCCCGCGAAGAGCTGATCAACGAAACCAAGCGCGAAACCCTGGAGCAGCTGGATTCGGCCGGCATCAACACCGAGGCGGTCAGGGGAATCTGGTCCGCCCTGCCGGGAGATTATTTCCTCCGCCATTCGCCCTCGGAAATCCAGTGGCATACCCGCGCCCTGCTGGAACATGGTGACTCCGGCAAGCCGCTGGTGCAGGTACGGCGGGAGACCGAGCGCGGCGGCACCGCCGTTTTCGTCTGCTCCCCACGGGACGATCTGGCCTTCGCCCGCAGTACCGCCGCCCTTGAGCAGCTGGGCCTGACCGTGCTCGATGCCCGCATCGTATCCACGCGGGATGAACGCACCCTCTACACCTGGGTGGTGCTGGAAGCCGACGGCGAAGAGATCGAATCCGCCGAACGCGGCCGGGAGATTCTCAGGGTGATGGAACAGGAAGCCGGCCGCCTGGGCGGCGACCCACGGGATATTCGTCGGCGCATGCCACGTCAGCACCGCATGTTTTCCACCCCCACCCGCATCAGTTTCGCCGACGACGAACGCAACGACCGCACCATTCTGGAGATCACCACCGGCGACCGCCCGGGCCTGCTGACCCGCATTGCCGGCGCCCTGCTGGATGCCCGGGTGCGGCTTCAGAATGCCAAGGTGGCCACGGTGGGGGAAAAGGCGGAAGACATCTTTTTCATTACCGAAACCGATGACAGCCCCCTGGACAGCGAAGCCCGACGCCAGGAACTGGAACAGGCACTGAAACGGCAACTTGAAGACGGCGCTGACTCGACCTCGCTCTAATTTCACTCAAGTCACTACGATCGAGAACTAAAAGGGAGCCCATGAACCCCGATCTGGACAAACTGCACCCCTACCCCTTTGAACGCCTGGCGACCCTGAAGGCCGGCATTGAACCCCCGAAGGGGCTTTCCCATATTGCCCTGTCAATCGGCGAGCCCAAGCACGAACCACCGGCCTTTGTGATCGAGGCCTTGAAGGATCACCTGGATGGCCTGGCCTCCTATCCCATGGCACCCGGCATCCCCGAGCTGCGGGCCGCCATCGCCCGCTGGCTGTGCCGGCGTTTTGGGCTGCCGGAACAGCGCCTGGATATCGAACGTCACATCTTACCCCTTACCGGTACCCGAGAGGGCCTGTTTGCCCTGACCCAGGCAGTGGTGGAAGACAAGCCGGGTGCCGCCGTGATGATGCCCAACCCCTTCTATCAGATCTATGAGGGGGCGGCCCTGCTTGCCGGTGCCGAGCCCATCTATCTCAACACCACGGCCGAGAACGATTACCTGCCGGACCTGGATGCCGTGTCCCCCGAAGACTGGGACCGCTGCCAATTGCTGTTCCTGTGCTCGCCCGGCAACCCCACCGGCAAGGTCATGAGCCCCGAGTATCTCAAGCACGCCACTGCACTGGCCGACCGCCACGATTTCGTGATCGTCGCCGACGAGTGTTACTCGGAAATCTACCTGGGTGACACCCCGCCGCCGGGACTGCTGGAAGTCTGCGAACAGACCGGCCGCCATGACTTCAAGCGCTGTCTGGTCATGCACAGCCTGTCCAAGCGTTCCAATGTGCCCGGCCTGCGCTCGGGCTTCGTGGCTGGTGATGCGGACATCATCAAGCCCTTCCGTCTTTACCGCACTTACCACGGCTGCGCCATGCCCCTGCCGGCTCAACAGGCCAGCATCCCGGCCTGGGATGACGATGCCCACGTGGAACAGAACCGTGCCGCCTACCGGGCCAAGTTCGATGCGGTGTTGCCCATCCTTGAGCCGGTGCTGTCCTGCAGTCGCCCCGAAGGCGGCTTCTATCTCTGGGTCCAGGTTCCCGGTGGTGATGACGAAGCCTTTGCCCGGGATCTCTTCGCCGAGCAACACATCACTGCCCTGCCCGGTACCTACCTCTCCCGCGACACCGCCCAGGGCAACCCCGGCAAGGGCCACCTGCGCATTTCCCTGGTCGCCACCGTGGAGGAATGCACCGACGCTGCCCATCGCATCCGCCGCCTGCTGGAAACAAAAGGAAGCTGAGCTGATCGAATTGCGCCTACAGCCCGGATGGCGAGTCACTGATTGATTGGGGCTGCAGGCTTCATTCAGACTGATTTTTTTACACAGAGGTCACAGAGAATCCGCAGAGGGCCACAGAGGATATTGGAGGTATGAGCATGGAGGCTCATTCAGTACTGGATAATGCACTAACGAGGCGCGTAATTGGATGCGCAATCGAGGTGCATCGTGTGCTCGGGCCAGGCTTGCTTGAGAGTGCTTACGAACAGGCACTCGCTTACGAGCTTTCGCGCGCCGAACTGAATTTTTTTCGCCAGATACAATTACCTGTGGACTACAAGGGTACAGCACTTGAATCCGGATACCGGATTGACCTGCTTGTAGAAAACAAACTGATTTTGGAGCTCAAGAGCGTCGAAAAACTGATGCCTGTGCATACTGCACAGGTGCTCAGTTACCTGAGATTATCAGGCCACCCCTATGGATATTGATTAACTTCAATGTCCCGCGACTCCTAGATGGCGTCAAAAGACTGATAAAATAGAACACCTCTGTGTTCCTCTGCGGATTCTCTGCGTTCTCTGTGTCTAAGGAACCTCTGATCAATTCATTCGCGCCCGCAGCCAACGGGATTTTTCCTCTCGCGAGGCGCGACGAGCGTAGTGTAGCCGCTGTGCTACATGAGCGAGGAGCACAAATGCGTCGGGAACGTATTTGGACTCGCGCTCTGCGCGAGGCCCCGACCGAAGGGAGGGGTGAGGCTCAGGGATGAGCCGAACAACGAAGACGAGAGGGAAAATCCCTCTGGCCCACAAGGGGTTGGCGCTGAGAGCGCCTGCTTCTGCGTTGCATTGCTTGCCCGTAGCGCAGAGGCTACTGTGCTGCGCAATGCGCCTTGAATCAGACGCTCTCAGCGCCAACTGCGGGCGCGAATGAATTAATCAGAGGTTCCCTATAACGCCAAAACCCAGCACCGAACTACCAGCAAACAGAACAGGATCCAAATCATGGCAGAACTGAAGTCAATCATTGAACAAGCCTTCGAGAAGCGTGCCGAAATCGGCCCGGGAAAGGAGGACCGGGATGTGATCGAGGCAGTGGATCAGGCGCTTGGCATGCTGGACTCGGGCGAGGCCCGGGTGGCGGAAAAGCAGGATGGTCAGTGGGTGGTCAATGAATGGCTGAAAAAGGCCGTGCTCATTTCCTTTCGTCTGCGTGACAACAGGGTGATCGACGGCGGCTATACCCGTTTCTTCGACAAGGTACCGCTCAAGCATGCCGACTATGAGGAAGCTGACTTTAGACGCGACGGTGTGCGGGTGGTACCGCCGGCGACGGTACGCGCCGGGGCTCATGTGGCCAAGGGTGCCGTGCTCATGCCCTCCTATATCAATATCGGCGCCTGGGTGGGTTCCGGGACCATGGTGGATACCTGGGCGACGGTCGGGTCCTGCGCCCAGATTGGCAAAAATGTGCACCTGTCCGGGGGCGTGGGAATCGGGGGCGTGCTCGAACCCTTGCAGGCCACGCCTACCATTATCGAGGACAACTGCTTCATCGGTGCCCGCTCGGAAGTGGTTGAAGGGGTGATCGTCGAAGAGGGCTCGGTGATCAGCATGGGGGTGTATCTTGGCCAGAGCACGCGCATCTATGATCGGGAAAGCGGCGAGATCCTTCGTGGCCGTGTGCCGGCCGGGTCGGTGGTGGTGCCCGGCACCCTGCCCGCAAAGGACGGCAGCCACAGCCTGTATGCCGCCATCATCGTCAAGCGCGTGGATGCCGCCACCCGTGCCAAGGTGGGCATCAATGAACTGCTCAGGAGCGCTGAATGAGCATCACCCTCTACGGCATTCACAACTGCGATACCTGCCGCAAGGCGCGCCGCTGGCTGGACGAGCAGGGCATCAACCACGGCTGGCATGATCTGCGCAAGGACGGCCTGGATGATGCCATGGTCAATCGCTGGCTGGATGAAATCGGCAGTGACAAGCTGATCAACCGTCGCGGTCCGAGTTGGCGCAAGCTGACTGACAAAGACAAGGACCGGGCCAACGAGGGTGACGCGGCCGTCTTTGTCGCCAACCCCACCATCATCAAACGCCCGGTGCTGAACCAGAACGGCACTCTCCGGGTTGGCTTTCAGGCCGATGACTGGACAACACTGTTCAAACGCTGAAACGGCACAGGAGCCTGCCATGACAACGGCCGAGGGTGATCGCGACTGCATTGACCTGGACTGCGCGAACAAGGAACAGCAGCCAACGATACAGCGCCTGCAAGCCCGTCATTCCGATGTGGGCGGCATTCCGGTCGCGCGCAGCCTGCCCACTCGGGGCCGTCGCCTGATCGGCCACTGGTGCTTTCTGGACCATGCCGGCCCGGCCCGCTTCGCCCCGGACAGCGACGGCATGCAGGTTGGGCCCCATCCCCACACCTGTCTGCAAACCTTCACCTGGATGATCAAGGGCAAGCTGCTGCACCGGGACAGTCTGGGCTACGAGCAGATCATCCGCCCGGGCCAGGTCAATCTCATGACCGCCGGCGCTGGCATCAGCCACACCGAGGCCTCACTGCCCGGTGAGAGTGATCTTCACGCCGCCCAGTTGTGGATCGCCCTGCCCCATGAAGATCGTCACACAGCGCCCCGCTTTGACCATTATCCCGAACTGCCCCGTTTCGAGCAGGACGGTTTTCAGGCCACCCTGCTCATGGGGGAACAGGGAGAACACCGTGCCCCCACCCTCAGTTTCTCCCCCTTGTTGGGCATGGACCTGGCCTGGCCCGAAGCTGCTCGCACGCAGTTCTCCCTCCGCCCGGATTTCGAATACGGCATCCTGCCGCTGGAGGGCGGGATTGATATCGAGGGTGAACATTTCGCCGAGAATGAGCTGGCCTATCTGGGCCTGGGACGCGACCGGGTGGCCATCGCCAGTGAGCAGGCAGGCCGGGCCCTGCTCATCGGCGGTGAACCCATGCCAGGCCGCATCCACATGTGGTGGAACTTCGTCGGTCACAGCCGCGAAGAAATCGAAGAGGCCCAGAAGGACTGGGAGGCCGGTGCCGAACGGTTCGGCCACATCCCCCGGCCCAACCGGCCACGCCTCGAGGCCCCGCCCATTCCCTGGAAACAACCGTAAGGACGAACAACCCTCATGAACCAGGTCAACGAGCTTGCCAAGGCACTCATCCGCCGCCGCTCCATCACCCCCGAAGACGCCGGTTGCCAGGCGCTGATTGCAGAACGCCTCGAGGCCCTCGGTTTCCGTTGCGAAGCGCTTCGCTTTGGCGAGGTGGACAACCTCTGGGCCGTGCGGGGTGAGAAAAGTCCCCTGTTCTGCTTCGCCGGGCATACCGATGTGGTGCCAACCGGCCCGGAAGACAGCTGGACTCATCCGCCCTTCGAGGCGGTGGAGAGTGACGGCTGGCTCTGGGGCCGGGGCGCGGCGGACATGAAGGGAGGGCTGGCGGCCATGATCTGCGCCGTGGAAGACTTTCTCAGCCAACACCCCGACCCCGGTCTGCGCCTGGCCTTTCTGATCACCAGCGACGAGGAAGGCCCGGCCCAGGAAGGCACCAAAAAGGTCATGGAAACACTCAAGGATCGAGGCGTCCGTATCGACTACTGCGTGGTGGGCGAGCCTTCCAGCCGGGAACGGGTCGGTGATGTGGTCCGCCATGGCCGACGGGGTTCACTGTCCGGCCAGGTAACGGTCAGCGGCATCCAGGGTCATGTGGCCTACCCCCAGAACGCTGACAACCCCATCCCCCGTCTGGCGGCCGCGCTGAGCGAACTCAGTCAGCGACAATGGGATGAAGGCGACGCCGACTTTCCGCCCACCAGCTTCCAGATCTCCAATTTCAATGCCGGCACCGGCGCCAACAATGTCATTCCCGCCACTGCCGAGGCCTGGTTCAACTTCCGCTACAGCCCCCGGCAGACACCCGAGGGACTGCAGCAGATGGTAAACGAGGTACTGGAACGCCACGCGCCGCGACATGAGTGCTTCTGGCGGGACTCGGGCCGTCCCTTCATCACCCGGGGCGGACCACTGGTGGAAGCGGTCCGGGATGCGGTCCGCGATCAGGCGGGTCTGGAACCCGAGTTCTCCACCTCCGGCGGTACCTCGGATGGCCGCTTCATCGCCCCCACCGGGACCCAACTGGTGGAACTGGGCCCCACCAATGCCACCATTCATGCGGTGGATGAACGAATTCGGGTCGATGAGCTGGATCAGTTGGCGGGGATTTACCGGGATATCCTGGAGCGCATGGCGAGTTGAGGACCGGCCGTCACGCCCCTTTGTGCTGCGCCAGAATACGGTCCAGGTGGCCGGCGAAGGCCTTGCGATCAGCCTGACTGAGGGCCGGTGGCCCACCGGTGTCCACACCACTTGAGCGCATGGTGTCGAGAAAGTCCCGCATGTTGAGCCGGGCGCGGATATTGGCCGTGGTATAGAGCTCTCCCCGCGGGCTGAGCGCCACCGCGCCCTCGTCGATGACCTCCGCCGCCAGGGGAATATCCGCCGTGACCACCAGATCTCCGGCCGACACCTGCCGGACAATCTCGTCATCGGCGACATCGAAGCCCGAGCTGACCTGGCGCATGCGAATAAAACGGGATTTCGGCACCCGCACGGGCTGATTGGCCACCAGCGTTACCATCACCTGTGCCCGCTCCGCGGCCCGAAAGAGAATCTCCTTGATCACACCGGGGCAGGCGTCGGCATCCACCCATATATTCATTGTCATTGCGACTCCCTCATGAGGCTGCATCATTGCGCAGTTCCGTATTGCATCGCAAATGACTGTGCCGGCTTTCACCAGCCGGGGCGGCCTGATACAGTTTCCGCTCAGGACGAATGCCATCCCTCGGGACACTCGTCACGCTTGATGGGACCCCCAGGTCCCCACCCCTTTAAGCTGGATTCATTATGAGCGTTGATCCACAGACTCGCGACTCGGGCGTGAGCCGGAGTAGCGGACAGGTGCTGCTGGCGATCATGGCGCTGGCGGTATTTGTCAGCGTGCTCAACAACAGCATGATCAACGTCGCCATCCCGCGTATCCGGGCCGATCTGGCGGTCTCGGCCAGCGCGGCCGGATGGATCATCACCGCCTATGCCCTGGTCTTTGCCGTGGGTACGGCACTCTACGGGCGAATCTCGGATTTCATCAGTCTGCGCAAGACCTTTCTGGTGGCCCTGCTGGTATTCGCCGCGGGCTCGCTGATGGGCGCCCTGGCGCCGAGTTTTGCCTGGCTGGTGGCCGGGCGGGTGATGCAGGCAGCCGGCGCGGCCGCCATACCGGCCCTGGCTCTGGGCTCCGTCACCCGCCTCTTCCCCCCCGGCGAGCGTGGCCAGGCCTTCGGTACAGTCATCTCCAGTGTGGGCATCGGTGCGGCCACCGGGCCCATCGTGGGCGGCGTGGTCGTCAGCCTGGGCGGCTGGCCCTGGCTGTTTCTCGGCACCCTCATGCTCTTGATCCTCCTGGCCACCGCCACCTGGCTGCGGATGCCGGACACCGCAGCGGCTGACCGGGCAAAGGGTGGATTACGGCATTTCGGCCTGATGGGCGCCTTGCTGATTTCGCTCAGCGCCGCCGCGCTTTTCCTTGCCGTCACCGGCTTGCAGCAGGCCGGGCCCGACTCTCCCCGAACCTGGGGCCCGCTGATCGTGGCAATCGCGGCCGCGCTCGGCTTCGCCATTCATATCCGTCATTCGGCCACCCCCTTCGCCCCACCGGCGCTGTTCCGTAACCGGACCTATCTCTCGGCCTGCGGGGTGGCCGTTTTCGCTCAGGCGGCCTTTCTGGGCGGCGGCCTGTTCCTGATCCCCCTGCTCATGATCGAGCAGCACGAACTGAGTCCCCTGGGGGCGGGCATGGTGCTAGCCCCCAGTGCCCTGGCCATCTTCCTGTTCTCAAGAATGGCCGGGCGACTGTCCGACCGTATCGGCCCGAGGCGGGTACTGCAGGGGAGTCTGGCTCTGGTGTTGATGGGGCTGCTTTTCCTCTCCATCCAGACCGACAGCCCCCCACCGGTCATCGCCTTTGGCTTGCTGGTCATGGGGATTGGCTATGCCGGCGTCATGTCCCCCAATGCCAATGCAGCCTCCTTTGCCCTGACCCGGGAAATCGCCGGCATCGGCTCGGGCATCTATCAGCTCTTCTTTTTCATGGGGGCGGGTCTGGGCGCTTCCACAGTGGGTGCCTTCCTGTCCCACCGGCAGGAGGTCGCCACCGCCGCCCTGAACCCACTGTACACCGCGGCGGCCAGTGCCATCCCCTATTCCGATACTTTCTTGCTGGCCGCCGCCTCCACGGTGATCGCCCTGCTCTTCACGCTGGGCATCGGTGCCAGGCCCAGGAAGGAAACCGGGACACCCGATATAGAGCGCTAATCGAGCAGTTTCATGTGCGCTTTCACATCAAGCGCCTCAAAACTCCCGATTTCGCCGAGTCTGATTGGCTGGGGGAGCGCGAACTCTTTCCAGGTCTCTTCGAATTCCTCGTCTCCGCCCTCGGCATCGTGATTGATGTTTTCCCTGATCAACATTCTTTTGGTCAGCAGATTGATGCTGACGGAGCGCTCCACAACCGGTCCCCGTTGCTGCGTGCTGTCGTAGCCAATCAGTTCAAAGTCGTCCCCCTGATAGCGGAAATTGTAGGTCCAATGACCGTATCGGCCGTGACGGAAATGAATATACAGATTACCACGGTCGATACTGACATCCGGCTCCGGCGCGAAATAGACCCCACCTTCCTCACTATCGGAAGCAAGGCAGTCGAGGTTCGAGAGCACATGGCGATATCCGTCCTCCTCATTGAAGACGACAAGCAGTCCATCGCTCTCACCAGTGCCCGTCCGGCCTTGATCCTTACCCCCGGATTCGCCCTCGTCGTTCCGGCTGACAAGAAAGACCCAGTCGTCTCGTTGGTTCTGATTCAGATCGCCCTGCACTGCCCCAACCACATGGTAATCGCCCGGGACAAAATCCCGGGCAGTCGCAGTCTGCTCCGGCAATACTTCAGCAAAGGTGCTCCCTGCAAACATCAGGGCCGCCCCGGTCATCATCTTTCTCATTTCTGATCCCACTTTTGTTCAAATGCTAAACAGTAATGCAGACGCCCGGCTTTCGCAGAAAGACCTGGCCATCAAGCTAGAAGCACCTATCAGAAAAGATAGCCCAGGCCCTTGGGCTTGACGGGTGCCGGCAGTTCGGTTTCGCCCAGCATCTCGCGCAGGTCGATTTCGATGGTGCGGGCAATGTAGTCAAGGGGGACGTCGTTGACCTCGTTTTCGAAAGGGTTTTCGATATGTCGTCCCACGTATTCCAGCATGATATAGGCATATCCGATCAGCAGGGCAAAGGGGATGGACCAGTAGCCCAGGTGTCCGGCCAGGCTCAGGGGCAATACCAGCAGGAAAAGTATCAAGGTATAGCTCATGAACCAGCTGTACTGCATTGGAAAGGGGGTCTTTTTCAGCCGCTCACTGCTACCCAGCGCTTCATTGAATGCCTGCAGCAATTCAGTAAATCGAACATGGCGGTAGGCATCCAGCCTGCCGGACTCGGCCAGCTCATGAATGGTCTGCCCCTGAAGTCTCAGCAGTGCCAATGGGGGATGCTGACTGGCGCTGACCTTTCTCCGCTCCTGCGGGGACAATAGCGGCTCCATCTCGCTACCCGGCTGGCGACGGCGGAGGAAATGATTGAGCCACCAGGCAAAAGCCGCCTGACGATGAATGAGTTGCCGACGGATGCCGTTGATCCCTTCCCCATCGGGAATCAGCCCCTGCACGAGCAGGGCGAAACTGCGCGAGTTGTACTTGAGCCGCGACCAGATCTGATGCCCCTCCCACCATCGCCCGTAGGCGGCGTTGTTGCGAAAGCCGATCAGAAAGGCCAATGCCGTCCCAAGAAAACCGGCGGCGTAGGACAGGGCCTGCAGTAGATCCCGCTCAAGATAGTCCATGATCAGGCAGGCAAGCAGGGTGAAAAAGGCCAGGATCAAAAACCTGGGCCAGGTGAAGCGCAATAGCTTGCTAAGTGAAATACGTCGGGTGACGATCATGTCGGACTCCTGGGGATCACTGTGATTTCAATCCTCTTCCAGCGCCGCGAATCCCGCGGCCAGGTGATCAATCAGGGCGCGGACGGCCGGGAGCAGGCCGCGCCGGGATGGAAAGACCACATGCACGATCTCCCGCGGCGGGGCCCAATCAGGCAGCAGACTGCGCAAACGATTCTCGGCCAGTGATTCGGTCACCATCATGCGGGGAAGCTGCACCACACCCTGCCCCGCCTCGGCGGCGGCACGCAGGGCGGGCATGCTCTGGGTGACCAGTCGGGGCCGGTGCTGAACGCGGACGGCCTCGCCTCCCGGCCCCTGAAGCTGCCAGACATGACGGTCCCGGGACAGACCGAGGGCCAGACTGGGATAGTCGGCCAGGTCGCTGGGGCTTTGCGGCTCGCCATGGCGGGCCACCAATTCAGGGCTGGCCAACAGGCACTGACCACGGTCGGCAAGTCGACGCAGGGCCAGGTCGCTGTCTTCCAGCGGTGGCGGGCGCACCCGCACGGCCAGATCCAGGCCCTCTTCGATCAGATCCACCCGGCGATTGGTGGCATCGACGTTAACCACCACCCTCGGGTTATTGCTCATGAATTCAGCCAGCATGGGACCGACACGGGCATCCAGCAGGGCAATGGGGCAACTCATGCGAACCACGCCACAGGGTTCGGCGCGACTGGAGTCGATGGCCTCCTGGGCGGATTCGGCCTGAACCAGCATAGCCTTGCAGTGGCCATAATAGACACGGCCAATCTCGGTAACGGTGACATGGCGTGTCGAGCGCTGGAGCAGACGCACACCCAAGCGAGCCTCCAGTGCCGACACGCGGCGGCTGAGCTTGGATTTGGGCTCTCCGAGCGCCCGCGCGGCGGGGGCAAAGCCGCCATGTTCCACCACCTGGGCGAAGTAATAGAGGTCGTTTAAGTCCTGCATGGCGGCTATCGTTCCATATCTGGAACGCTGAGTACAGATTTTGCCCCCTACTCATGTCAGCGTCTCAGTACCACACTGTCTGCAACCGTACAGACAATCCATCAGGAGGATGACATGAAGAAGGTTCTCGCCACTTACAATGCCCCACCCCGGCACTGGGTCGGTGATGGTTTCCCGGTGCGCTCACTGTTTTCCTATGACCGACACGGCAAACACATCAGTCCCTTCCTGCTGCTGGACCATGCCGGGCCGATGGATTTCGATGCCGCCGAAACGCCTCGTGGCGTCGGTGAACACCCGCATCGCGGCATCGAAACGGTGACCATTGTGTATTCGGGCGAGGTGGAACACCTGGACTCCACCGGCGCGGGTGGCAAGATCGGCCCGGGCGATGTGCAATGGATGACCGCCGGTGGCGGCATCCTGCACCAGGAATTTCACTCCCGGGCCTTTACCGCCCAAGGGGGCGAACTGGAGATGGTCCAGCTCTGGGTCAATCTGCCGGCCAGGGACAAGATGACCGATCCCGGTTACCAGACCCTGAGCAACGACGATATCCCGGTGCAATCGCTACCGGATGGTGCCGGCAGCCTGCGCGTGATCGCGGGGGAATACGAAGGCAAGCAGGGTCCGGCGGATACCTTCACGCCCATGCACGTCTGGGATGTCCGCCTGAACAAGGACGCCAGCACTCGCCTGCCCCTGCCGGATGGCTGGACCGGCCTTGTGGTTTCACTCAAGGGCACGATCCAGGTCAATGGCGAGGCGATCACGCGCCCCGATCAGGTCACCGTGCTGGGCACCGACGGCGAGGGCCTACTGCTGGAGGCCAATGACGATGCGGTGCTGCTGGTACTGGGGGGCGAGCCGATCGACGAGCCCATCGCCGGCTACGGCCCCTTTGTAATGAACACTCAGGAAGAGATTCAGCAGACCTTTGAGGATTTCCGCAGCGGCCGTTTCGGCACCATGCCACCCACGGAACGGACTTGACGCAGACAGCCCGGCACCGGTCCTTCCCGGTGCCGGGCCCTCGACAGCCGTCCCCGGATCGCCAATAATTGCGCCCCTTCGTACAACCGGATTTCGGGGGCGTCTTGCGGGAAGAATCGGCAAACGGTCGCCTGGCCAGGCTGGGCTTCAAACTCCATTTGTTTCGCCACGGCCTGACGCGGGGCATCAAGGAAGGCTGGTACCGCATGGTACGGGCACCGTTGGGCCACCTCGCCTGGTTGGGGTGGTGTCATCTGGGGGTGCCGGGAGATCGGCAATTAAGCCGTCGCTGCGCCCTTGCCCATGTGGGGGACCAGACCCTGGTCTGGGTACCGCCCCGCAGCCTGCAGCATTGGGTCCGCTTCGGCAACGGCGCCACCCGAAGGCGGTTCTTCTGGACCGGCGATTGGGATCTGGACCCGCCCCGCATCGAGGATCACGACCGCTACCAGATGATGGCGGATATCTGGCACAACCGGGAAGACCTCAGACAGAGTGAGGCCTACCAATCCCTGATGGCCCGCATCGAGCGCGGTGACCCGCGACGCATCATGAACAAGGGCTACTTCCTCGATACGGAAGCTCGGGTCTTGGCCTGGCTGGAAGAGCTGCTGGATCTGTTCCGCATCCTGACAGAGGAAGGCTTTCGCCTCGACAAGGGCCCGGATGAGCTGAATGTGGCCATTGGTCGAGATGGAACCCTGCTAAAGGCCAATGCCGGTCGCAAACGGACCATGATCTCGCACATCCTGGGCCTGGAGCGCATACCGGTGCGGATTGCCTATATCCACCTGGAATGGTGGCATGAGCAGGCAGCTCGATATACCGGCAACCGGGAACAGCGGCTGCGGGCAGCCCTGGCGGATTATCTGGCTCAGCAGGGCTTTGAACGAGCCGGGTAACTCGGGCAGCAAATATCGCTTGATTTGGGAAAAATGCCACCTGGACGAATGCACGCCACCCACTTAATCTGTATCAAAGTGGGATCTCAGTGGCTGAGCCGTGCGGGAGGCCGGCTGTTACACGGGGTCATCAGAGCCGTAAATTAAGAAACCAAGCGGATGAATCCGCAGGGATGCTCCACCGGATCAGAAGAACTCATGAAAAAAACCAACTGTCTCGCGGCCCTGGGCGGCTGCCTTGCCTGCCTGTTCGCATTGGATAGCCTGGCCAGCACTCGCAATATTCCCACCACCCATAGCGGCATGGGCTTTCGCCAGGTGAACTGGGAAAACCATGAACGCGAATGGGTGGATGGCCTGGAATTCGACGACAACAATCATTACCTGCTGGACTTCAGTATCCGGGCGGGTGACAACTTCTATGCCAGCCTGCTTCTGGATCTGGATGATTCCGAGGACAGCAATCGCCGCATTGCCGGCTACCTCGGCTTCGGTGATTGGGGCCTGTTCATGGACCGGGGACAGATCAGTGGCAGCTACGGGCCATCGGCAGACCTGGACATCTCTCCTGAAGCCGAGCGCTTTCAGGAGGACTACGAATTCTTCGCCCTATACCGCTGGGAGCATCGCCGTGATGGAGGCCGGGTCGGCCTGGGCTATGGCAACTGGACCCTGCCCACCGAGGGCCGCTTCAATGTGGATGTTCCCGGCGGGGTGAGCTTCATCGATACCGCCACCGAATTTGAAGTCCTTGGCATCTACATCGACTACGACTGGATGCGGGCGGTGGCCACCGGCTATCGCAACCCCGGCTTTGGCTCCGACCTGACCACCTTTCTTGGCTATCAAACCTTGAATAACCGGGGCGTGAACGAGGACGCTCTCAGGGCGGCCACCGGGACCGACCCCATCACCGAGGAAAGAAGGGGCCTCGGCGGCTATACCCGCGTCGCCCTGGGGTACTACGGCCTTATGGATGTGAACGACTCGCTGCGAATGACCTTCTCGCTCGGTTACCAGGTGCAACTGATGGGCTTTCTCCTGGGGGAATTCGACAATACTTACCGACGGGACGATGTGGCTACCAGTGAGTCGGGTTCAGTCTGGAACCACGGTTTCTTCTTCAACCTGCGAGCCAACTGGTAAGTAAGCCGCCTCCCGCGACCAACGCGAGGATCAGCAGACTGAGTACAGCCCCTGCTTTCAGCATCTGGGTCACCGCCAGGCGATTGCTGCCGAAGACAATGGCATTGGGTGGAGTGGCGTTTGGGAGCATGAAGGCACAGGACGCGGCCAGGGCCACGGGCATGGCGAGTATCAGCGCGGACTCTCCCTGCCCGACGGCGACGGCTGCGGCGATGGGAATCAGAGTCGCGGCGGCAGCGGTGTTGGACGTGACGTGACTGACCAGCATGGCGACAGCGGCCACCGTGACCACCAGCACCGGCATGGGGTGGGCTGCCACCGCCTCGAGCCCCAGGGCCACGGTATCGGCCAGACCGCTCTCCTTGACCGCAAGCCCCAGACTCAGACCCCCACCAATGAGTATCAACACCCCCCATGGAAGCTGGCGGGTATCTTCCCAGCGCAGCAAGGGTTCGGCATCCCTGCCTCCGCTGCCCATGGCAAAAAGAAGCACTGCGGCCGCCAGGGCCACAATGGCGTCATCCAGTCCGGGTAACCACGTGGTCAGCCAGGGCCTGCTCATCCAGGCCAGCACCGCCAGGACGAACACCCCGGCAACTCTTTGTTCAGCCGGGGTCCACGGCCCCAGGGCCTGACGCTGACGCTCGAAGCGCTCCGCGAGGCCGCTGAGGTCCTGGCGGCCCACGGGAAAACAGATGCGGACCAATACCCACCATGCCAACAGCAGCAACAACAGAGCGATGGGCAGGGCGATCATCATCCAGCCGGCAAAACTCAGATGAATGTCATGCTGCTCGCCGAGGTAGGCGGCAAGGATGGCATTGGGCGGGGTGCCGATCAGGGTGGCCATGCCGCCGATATTGGCGGCGAAGGCCACCCCAATAAGCAAAGCCGGCGCCAGTCTCTCCGATACGGTCTGGCCGTCATCCTGCTGGGACAGAGCCAGCACCGACAAGGCAACCGGCAGCAGAATGGCAGTAGCGGCCGTATTGCTGATCCACATGCTCAGCAGCGCCGTGGCCGCCATGATTGCTGCCACTAGCCGATCAGGCCGGCTGCCACCCAGAGATACCACCGCCATGGCCAGGCGACGGTGCAGGCCACTGGACTGGATTGCCAGAGCAATGACAAAACCGCCAAGAAACAGAAATACCACCGGATTGGCGTAGGGTTCGGCTGCTTCAGCCAATGCCAGGGTGCCCGTGAGCGGCAGTACGACGACAGGCAGAAGCGCCGTGACCGCCAGAGGAAGGATTTCCGTAATCCACCAGATCATCATCCAGGCAGCCAGGCCACAAACGAGCCAGGCAGGCTGGCTGAGCACCGCCGGGGGTGGCAATAGCAGGGTAATGGCGAAGACGAGCGGACCCAGCAGCAGTTTCAATGCCCGACGACAGGCGCTGGGAGCCATCATCTAGAAGGGGGGACGCGCAGCACGCCAGTTGGCCCAGACGCCCGCGGCACCCAGAAAGACGAACCACATACCCACCCAGGCGGGCATGGACAGGCCCAGGAAGGCCCAGTCCACCTCGGCGCAGTCACCGGTACCGGTAAAGGCCATTTCCAGGGTCTCCCAGAAGCTGAAGACCTCGATCATGTAGCTGAGATCGGCACCACAGGCGGCAAATTCCTCCCCCGGAAGATTCTGTTGACGAATATGCCAGGCCGATATGCCGGCCCCACTCAGCGCGGTCAAGCCCGTCAACCCGGCCATCACACGGGAGCGCACAGGGCCGCCCCCCACCACTGCGGCACTCAGAAAGACCAGCATCAGGGCAATCATGGCGATCCGTTGAAAAATGCACAGCGGACAGGGCTCCAGACCAACCACGAACTGGCTATAGTAGGCATAGGCCAACAGGACCGCGCACACTGCGGCGGCGAGCAGATTGAAGGGACGAGCTTCCAGCAGGCGATCCAGCACGATGACAGGCACTCCGGCGGTGATTGCGTGGTTTCGGGCCATTCTAGCAAAGCCCCAGCCTGCTTTCCTCGTCATTGATAGGCGGGCCAGGCCGGGCAAATCCGGCAGATTAGCCGCACCCACTACCCGCTGCGGCTGATCCGATGGTAGTCTTGAACACTTGTTTGAATTAAGGGGACTGAAGCATGAGCGATTGCCAGGCCTATGACCGCGCACCCTGGTCGGACCAGTACGAACACCCCATTGAGCCGGACCAGGTGGTAGCCGGCTACGACAGCCTGCCCGATCTCATTCGGGAGGCCTCCCAGGCTTACTGCGACAAGATAGCCTTCACCACCTGCATGCCCAATGGCATGAACGGCTCGCTGCGCTATTCAGAGGTGGAGGAAATGTCCGACGCCTTTGCTGTTTACCTTCGAGAAGAGCTTGGTCTGGAAGCAGGCACCCGGGTGGCTGTACAGATGCCCAACTGTCTGTCTTTTCCCATCGCCGCCTTCGGCACCCTCAAAGCCGGCTGTGTTCTGGTAAACACCAACCCCCTCTACACCGGCCCGGAAATGCGTCATCAGTTCAACGACTCCGGAGCCGAGGTGGTGGTCATACTTGACATGTTCATGGACAAACTGGAATCGGTGATCAAAGAAACACCGGTCAAGCATGTCGTCGTTTGCAGTCTGGCCCAGTGGTTCCCACCTATTGTGCGCGGAATCATGAAGGGCGTATTACGGTGGTGGAACCGGGCCATTCCCGACCATAATCTCAAGGCGACTTCCATCCACCGGGCAGTGGAAGTGGGCCGTCGCCGTCTCAATGAAGACTCCATTTCGGTGGCGGACTACAGCAGCGGAATCCGTCTTGAGGACGGTGCGGTCCTGCAGTACACCGGCGGCACCACCGGTGTCAGCAAGGGGGCCCTGCTGAGTCATGGAAACCTCCTGGTCAACATGCGTCAGCTGGACCTGATCTCCCAGGATTATGCGGAACCGGGTAAAGACTGCGTGGTTACCGCCCTGCCCATGTATCACATCTTCGCCTTCACCGTGAATCTCCTGCTTTTCTACCACCATGGTGGGCGCAATGTACTGGTCCCCAGCCCTCGCCCCATCCAGAACTGTCAACGGGCCATTGAGAACTACCCCGTCAACTGGATCACAGGGGTGAACACGCTTTACAACGCACTCCTCAATGAGGAATGGTTCAACGTCTACCCCCCCAAGACCATGAAGGTCGCCCTGGCGGGCGGCACGGCCTTGCATCAATCAGTGGCCGAGCGCTGGGAACAGGTGGTGGGCTGCCCCATTGCCGAGGGTTACGGCCTCACCGAAAGCTCCCCCCTGCTCTGCTTCAACCCCATCAGCCGAACCCGTCAGGACAGCATTGGCATCCCAGCGCCCGGCACCCAGGTACGGATCGTGGATGAAGAAGGCCAATGCGTGACACCGGGCGAAGCAGGCGAATTGATCGCCAAAGGACCACAGATCATGCAGGGCTACTGGAACCGCCCCGAGGAAACGGAAAAGACCCTCCGCGACGGCTGGCTATACACCGGCGATGTGGCCGCCATGGACGAAGACGGCTTTTTCCGCATCGTGGACCGGAAGAAGGACATGATTCTGGTTAGCGGCTTTAACGTCTACCCCAATGAGGTCGAGGAATGCCTCGCCCAGGTGGACAAGGTTCATGAATCGGCAGTTGTGGGTTTGACCGACGAGAAATCCGGTGAGGTGCCATGGGCATTCGTCGTCAAGCGCGATGAGAGCCTGACCGAGCAAGAACTCGCTGCTCATTGCAAGGAGAACCTGGCGGGGTACAAGCGGCCCAAGCGCTTCATCTTCCGGGATGAATTACCGAAAACGCCGGTTGGCAAGGTGCTGCGCAAGGAGCTCCGGGCTGAAATCGAGGATGGCAGCAAGGCTGCCACGGCCAAAACCAAGAACAAGACTGCTGCCTGACCAGGGGACTGAAACATGCTGACACCACTTGAGGAACAACTACTGGCAATCATGATGATTGTCATCATGCTGGGCATGGGGGCCTCGCTGACCTTCAAGGACTTCCGCATCGCCCTCCGTCACCCCCAGGCCATCGGCATCGGCTTTGCGTCTCAATACCTTTTCATGCCCTTGATTGCCTACATTCTGGCCCAGGTCTTCAATCTCAGCGGCCCGCAGACCATTGGCCTGATTCTGATGGGCTGCGTACCAGGCGGGACCACATCCAACATCTTCGCCTATTTCTCCAAGAGCATGCTGAGCCTGAGCATCCTGATGACCATCTGCTCAACCATTGCCGCCTTCATCATGGTGCCACTGGTCATGGAGCTGTATACGCGAGGTGTCGAGGATGCACTGCGAATTCCGCCCGAGAACATTGCCAGCATCCTCTTCGTTCTGCTTATTCCAACGGTCATCGGCATGTGGGCGCGCAAGAAGAACGCCAATTTCGGAGCCGTAACCGAGTTGATCGGCGGCCTGCTGGGCGTGGTGGTTATTCTATTCCTGCTCGTTACCTGGATCCCGAGAAACTGGCAACTTCTAATGGAGACTGGCCCGGAAGTATATGGCTCGGCCATATTCCTTGGCCTTTGCGGCTTCCTGATCGGCTACTGGTTTAGCCGCGGCTTCCGCATGAACAAGCAGAAAGCCCGAACGGTATCTCTCGAAACCGGCATCCAGAACGGACCGCTGGCCATTCTCATCGTGGTCCTTACCTTCGATGGGGCTATTCAGCAGGAGATCATGCTGATCCCGGTGATGTACTCTTTATTCATCGTCATCAACTCGACGATCATCACCTTTTTCTATCGGGCCAGAAGCAAACGGGAAGAAATTGCTCGGGATCAGGCTAAGGTTGAACCAGCCAAATCCTGAGTGATAACATCAGAACCGACACGGGAGCGGCAAAGGTGCCGCTCCCGTGTCTTTAACAAAAATCGCCTGCAGCGCTAAGGGCTCTCTGACTCCTTCCCTCCCCCCCCAATCTCTCGCTCCATTTCCTCAACCGGCGCATGTCGCAAGTCCTTCCCCTCGACGAGATAGATAATGTACTCCCCAATATTCTTGGCGTGATCCCCAATTCTTTCGAGGGAGCGAGCCACAAAACTCATATCCAGGGTGCGTCGCACATTCCTTGGATCTTCCATCATATAGGTAATATTCTGACGCATGATGACCTCATACTCTGCATCGACAGTTTCGTCCGCCCGAGCCAGATCAACTGCCACTTTCGGGGATAAGCGGGCGAATCCATCCAGCGCATCGCGGAGCATGGATTGCACATAGCCGCCCAGGCGGCCCAGCTCCCGATAGCGATGAGCGGGCTGATCACCCTCTGCAAGCCGCGAAGCCAGTCGAGCAATGCGCTCTGCCTCATCACCCATGCGCTCAAGATCTGTGATGGTCTTTAGGATCACAATCACCAGCCTGAGATCGCTGGCTGCCGGCTGGCGGCGTGCCAGAATCAAATTGCACTCCTCGTCAATTTCCTTTTCCATTGCATTGACTTGGCCGTCGCCATCGATCACTGCTTGGGCAACTGAAGCATCGCTTTCGATCAGCGATCGGATTGCCCCCGCAATCTGGTTCTCAACCAGCCCACCCATGGCGAGGACCCTATTCCGAACGTCTTCCAGCTCACGGTTGAACTGGCGGGAGATATGTTGATCAAGATTCAGTTTATCCATGTCGCACCCCTGCGGTCGCGATAGATCAGCCGTAGCGGCCGGTAATGTAATCTTCGGTAGCCTTCTTCCTGGGATTGGTGAAGACGCTGACTGTGTCGTTGTACTCAATCAGCTCACCCATGTAGAGATAGGCGGTGTAATCGGATACCCGGGCGGCCTGCTGCATGTTGTGAGTCACGATCACGATAGTGTAGTCGTTCTTGAGTTCGTAGATCAGCTCCTCGATCTTCGCCGTGGAAATGGGGTCCAGCGCCGAAGCAGGCTCATCCAGCAAGAGAACCTCAGGTTCAATGGCCACGGCTCTTGCGATCACCAGTCGCTGCTGCTGGCCGCCGGACAGGCCGAAGGCGTTTTCGTGCAAGCGGTCCTTGACTTCATCCCAGAGGGCAGCCCGTTTCAGCGATCGTTCCACCACCGCATCCAGCTTGCGCCGGTCACGCACCCCCTGAAGCCGTAGTCCGTAAGCCACATTTTCGTAAATGCTCTTGGGAAAGGGATTGGGCTTCTGAAAGACCATACCCACACGTCGCCGCAATTCAGGAACATCCACCTTGGGGGCGTAGATATCCTCCCCATCGATCTCTATCTTGCCCTCGATGCGACATGTGTCGATAAGGTCGTTCATCCGGTTCATGCATCGCAGCAGCGTGGATTTTCCACAGCCACTGGGCCCGATAAAGGCGGTAACCCGTCGGGACGGGATCATCAGGTCTATGCCCTTGAGTGCCTGATCCTCGCCGTACCAGAGCTTCAGGTCTCTGATATTGATGCAGCTTTCCTCATCCGAAAGCTTCAGTCGCCGGCCACCCTCCTGACTGGCGAAATACTTCGGGTCCATGGCATGGGTGACGGGCTCTTTTCCCTGCTTCTGCTCTGTCATGTCTTGATACCATTGATTGTTGGTAGAAAACCGAGCCTGAGAGTCAGTCACTCTCGCTCTTGTACTTCTCGCGAAGCCGGTTACGGATCGCGATGGCCGTCAGATTGAGGATGATGATGATGGTCACCAGAACCAGTGCGGTGGCGTAAACCAGGGGCCTTGCCGCCTCTACGTTGGGACTCTGGAATCCCACGTCATAGATATGAAAGCCCAGATGCATGATGCTGCGCTCCAGGTGGACATAGGGGAACTGTCCATCCACCGGTAGATTGGGTGCCAGCTTCACCACGCCCACCAGCATCAGCGGCGCCACCTCCCCCGCGGCACGGGCCACTGCCAGGATCAAGCCGGTCATCATGGCCGGCGAGGCCAGTGGCACCACTGTCCGCCAGAGGGTCTCGGCCTTGGTGGCCCCCAAAGCCAGACTTCCCTCCCGTACGGTCTTGGGAATCCGTGCCAGTCCTTCCTCCGTGGAGACGATCACCACCGGCAGGGTCAGCAAGGCCAGGGTGAGAGAAACCCAGATCAGGCCCGGGGTACCAAATGTGGGTGCCGGCAGGGCCTCCGGGTAGAAAACCTGGTCGATATTGCCGCCGATGAAATAGACGAAAAAGCCCAGACCAAATACACCGAAGACAATGGACGGCACCCCGGCCAGATTGTTCACGGAAATACGGATGGCTCGTGTAAGCGGCCCCTGCTTGGCGTACTCCCGCAGATAGATGGCGGCGAGCACACCAAAGGGTGTGACGAATATGGACATGATCATGACCATGGTCACCGTGCCGAAGATGGCCGGAAAAATACCGCCTTCCGTATTGGCCTCCCGGGGATAATCGGAGAGAAAGCGCCAGAAGCGGGAGAAGTACTCACCGATTTTCTCTGAGGTTGACATGGCATTTGGCGCAGTAGCCCGGACAAGATTGGCGAAGTTGATCTCCACCATCCGACCGTCCATGACCTCGAAAACTGCGGAAACATTGCCCGCCTGGTCCCGCTTCAGCTGCCTCTGCTCACGAAGCTGATTGTATTCCTCCTGGAGCGAACCCATCTCCGCGTCCAGTTCCTCGTAACGCTCGGCCTTTGCCGTCTCGGACATGCGCTCGTCCATTTCAACTCGGCGACGTTCCAGGCGAATCTGCTCCATCCGGAAGTTGACGCCACCGATTTCGTAGCGATCAATACGAGCAACCTCGTCCATCAGACGAACACTCTGTGGCGCCAGATCCACAAGGGCCTGGAGAGCGGCATCACCGGTGGCGACCGGCACACCCCCTTCCCGCACTTCCCGGACGTAGCCATAAAAGTCACCCCATTCCCGGCGCTCCAGGCGAACCAGATTTTCCGGATAACGCCAGTCCCTGAGTTGCTCCGCCACATACCAGGCAAAATCCCGGGGCAGCAGGTCTCGGTTGCCATGCTTGATCAGGTGTCGTACCACCACCTCCTGGTCCTCCGGCACCTCAAGCCCCGTCTCTCGCATGGCGGCTGCGGTCATGGTCTCGCTCTGGCTCAATTCGCCGATCAGCCGTCTTTCCTCACCGTCTTCAGAAAGATACGTGATCTCGGCAATATCCGACGGCCAGAAATGTCCGAGGCCTCGCACGGCGATCAGACCAATGAGGCCGATCACCATGATCATGCTCAGGGTCACCGCACCGGCGTTCAGCCAGATCCAGGGTGTGCCACTCTTGAACCAGTTCGTCATTGCATGTTTCCCGTCAATACCGTCCCGATGGCGGGATCAGAGTGAGCTGTACTTGCGCCGCAGACGCTGGCGGACGATTTCGGCAATGGTGTTGAGGACAAAGGTCGCCATGAACAGAACCAGCGCCGCCAGGAAGAGAATCCGGTAATGCGTCCCGCCGCGGGCGGCCTCGCCCATCTCCACGGCAATGTTGGCCGACAGGGTGCGCATTCCCTCGAAGATATTGAAATTCACCACCGGGCTGTTCCCGGTGGCCATCAACACAATCATGGTCTCGCCCACGGCTCGGCCGAAGCCGATCATTACCCCGGAAAAGATCCCCGGGCTGGCGGTAAGCAGCACGACTCCCACCATGGTCTGCCACGGTGTTGCGCCGAGAGCCAGGGAGCCCTGAGTCAGGTGCTTGGGCACGTTGAACACCGCGTCCTCGGCAATGGAGAAGATGGTGGGAATCACTGCAAAGCCCATGGCGAAGCCCACAACCAGAGCGTTACGCTGGTCGTAGGCGATACCCTGCTCGGTAAACCACTGGCGCATGTCACCGTCAAACAGGGCCACCTCTACCCAGGGGCTGGCACTGACGCAGACATAGCCCACCACCAGCACCACCGGCACCAGTATGGCGGCCTCCCAGCCTGGCGGCACCCGCTCACGCAGAGTGACCGGGAGCACACGTGTCCACAAAAAAGCGGCCGCCATCATGAAGACGGGCATCAGGATCAGAATGCTGAATACCGCCGGCAGGTTGTTCTCCACAAAGGGCGCCATCCACAGCCCGGCGAGAAAACCCAGAATGACCGTCGGCAGGGCCTCCATGATCTCGATGGTTGGCTTGACCACGCCGCGCAGGCGGGGCGTCATGAAATAGGCCGTGTAGATGGCGCCCATGATTGCCAATGGCATGGCAAAAAGCATGGCGTAGAACGCGGCCTTGAGGGTCCCGACGGACAGGGGCACGAAGCTGAACTTGGGCTCGAACTCGTCGGTGGCCGAAGATGATTGCCACACATACTCCGGCCGATCACGGCCCTCGTACCAGACCCGGTTCCACAGGGCGCCGAAGGATATTTCCGGGTGGGGATTGGTCATGCGGCCGAACGTGAGCCGGTCCGGCGCATCCGTGAACAGGAAGCTGTTGTTGCGCGGTGAGACGGCTACCCGCCGGATGGGCTGATCGGAAACCTGCTCCATGGCCAGAGTGCGGGCTGATGTTCCGTAATGCACCCCCACATGACCACTTTCATCACCGACAATAAATCCCTTGCGGGCATATTCCGGGAAGATATGGGTAATGGCACCCGGATGACGATCGAACTCGCGAATGCGGGTCAGACGCCGAACATTGTCCTCGTCGCGAACCAGGAACCATTGGGTCAGGGAACCATCGGCCCCGCCGACGATGATAGACACGGTGCCCAACAGGTATTCCATGGCGGTGACGCCGCCCTCCACCCCTTCCACCACGCTGGTACTGTCCACCAGGCGAGCCTGCTCCGGACGGTGGATATCATAATAATGGAGACTACCCTGCTGGTCGCCGATCACCAGGTTGCGCAGGGTAATGTCCACCAGCATGGAGGAGATCTCACCGGGGGGCGTCGGCAGCGCATGCATGCTACGAGTCAGCTCCACCTCGTCAGTCATGAAGTGACGCCGGGCCTCGTAGCGCGCATAAGTCAATGCCCCGTTGGTGGTCTCGGTTATCAGGGCATAACCGCGCCCCCCCTCCTGGACGGCGATATTGCGCACCGCAATACGTTCTTCGGCGACCCGAATGGGTTCTTCGCCCAACGGGAACCTGAGGCGAGGGGTTACTTGGCGTTGATTGTCCGGATAAGTGATCTCATACTCGAGTTGAACCACCAGGGCTGTACCGTCAGACAGGCCAAATGCGGCCAACCCGGTCCGCGGCTCGCCGGTCGCAAAGCTGGTAATCGCCACGCCGAGGGGAATGTCCAGCATTTCGGTTCGCAGGACTTCACCGGACTCCGGCTGGAAATATATCGCCTGGCCCTCGCTCGTATAGCGAACGCCCACGGCGTTATGCCGATCAGTGGCGAAATAGAGTGTCTCGGCCTGATCAAAACCCGGCATTTCGTAACTGATCGGCTCATCCAGATCCGCACCCTTGAACAGGGGAGTCACTTCGCTGAACAGATACACGAAGATGGTCGCCAGGGAGATAATCACACCGATCCCCGCCATGGCCACAAAACCCTTGGCAAACCAGTCCTTGGTTCGACGCCAGCGACGCAGCCGGGTCCGGGCCTCCGGCCCGGGCATCAGGCCGTCGTCACCGTGGCCCGCCTCCGGCGACCCTGCTTCACTCTGCTTGCTCATCGTTGATCTGTCCCGAGTGCCTGCTTCCATTTGTGGCCCGTCCTGAACGGGTCCGCTCGTTGCGCCGGCAATGCTACGGAGCACTCATGACAGAAACATGACAGTTTCGCGACACAATGGTTAAGGATCTCATTAATGAAACACGCCATTGATTACATTAAAAAAAACGCCCGGCTGTCACCGGGCGCTCTGCCACATCAATGAACGTGAAGGGGCTGTGTTACAGGCCCAGACGATCTCTCCACTGTTCAGCGACGGAGGCCGGCAGGGGGATGAAGCCGTCACGAACGGTCACTTCCTGGCCCTGTCGGGACAGCACCAGCCTGAAAAACTCACGCTCCAGGGGCGGCAGTTCCTCGTTGGGGTGCTTGTTCACCGCCACGTACAGGAAGCGAGCCAGCGGATAATCGCCGGTAGCTGCGTTCTCGGCGTTGGGCTCGAAAAGCTCGCCATCCTCACGACCGACCTTGATGGCTTTCACGCCCGAGGTGTTGTAACCAATGCCCGAGTAGCCAATGCCATTACGGGATTCCGTGACGCCCTGCACCACGGAGGCGGAACCGGGCTGCTCGTTGATGGCATCCTTGAAGTCGCCATCGCAGAGGGCATGCTGACGGAAGTAGCCATAGGTCCCGGAGACGGCATTACGACTGTAGAGAGTGATATCCCGGTTGGACCAGGCACCACTCAGGCCGACCTGCCCCCAGCGGGTGATGGTTTCATCGTGACCACAGCGGCGGGTGTCGGAGAAAATGGCGTCTATCTGCGGAATGGTAAGACCGTCGATGGGATTGTCCCGATTGACGTAGACCGCAAGCACGTCGATGGCCACCGGCACCAGTGTGGCTTCATAACCATGTGCCCGCTCGAAGTCGGCCATTTCGCTGTCACGCATGCCACGGCTCATGGGCCCGAAGTTGGCGGTCCCTTCGGCCAGGGCGGGCGGGGCGGTGGAGGTGCCGGCACCCTGGATCTGGATATTGACGTTGGGATAGAAGTCCTGGAATTCCTCGGCCCACAGGGCCATGAGGTTGTTCAGGGTATCCGAGCCCTGGGAGGACAGGTTTCCGGAAATCCCGGAGACGGCCTCGTATTCGGGCAGGTTGGGGTCCACATCGGCTACCGCCACGACGGGGGCAGCCAGTCCGGCGACAATTCCGGCGGTCATCAGCTTTCTCAGCATGGTCACTTCCCTCTTCAGGTTTGCGAGTCAATGCAGGGAAACCCAGTGTCTCCCCGATACGCAGGAGCATTGTCGGCCTGAAGAATGACAATGGTAGGAAAGTGATTTGACAGTTTTGTGACCGCTCCCAGGCGTTGATCAGTCGGGATATTACCCTTCCATGGCAATGACAGCTTGCGTCCCGGCCTTGGAGCCGGCAGGGCTTTGCCTTCGGCTTGCCATGGCCTATCTATGGCCCCGGCCAGAAACACCATGCCGCTGGTCTATAGGGCGGGACCAGCAAAACAAGAAAAGGCCCTGCCGAAGACAGGGCCTTTCACAAAAGCACCTACTACTAAGAGGGTGTCAGAAGGAAACCTGAGTTCGGAAGAGGAAGATATTGGGCTTGTCCGATACGCCACCCATATCGGCGTCCACCGCGATATAGTTCCACATGAACCGAACATTCTTGGCGGCATAGTAGTTCAAGCCGAGGGTGATATTGTCCTGTTCACCACCCTGGAAATCGCCATCATTCAGATCAATATGACTGTAGCGCAGGGCAACTTCCCAGGATCCGACTTCCGGGTTACGGAAGGCACCGCCACGGTAGGCCCGCTTCGAGCCCCCGAAGACGTAACTGGCTTGGGCGTAATAGCCATCAAAATCCACATCGCTGAAGCCGCTTTTCCGGTCCGTGCTCACTGACAGATACTCACCTTGCAGAGTCAGGGCACCAACCTGATAACCGGCCTCCAGGCCAAAGCGGTTGATTCGGTCAACCTCATCGATGGTGCCGGTATCCACGAGTCGAATACCCGTGACCCGGGACTCGGGACGGGCCCGAAAGCGTGCGGTTTCGTCCTCACTGGAAGCAGTGTCTTCGCTGGTAAAGGCCGCGCCCAGGTGGAGAATACTGTTGTCATTGTTCACCGGGGTGCCGAAAATGCGGGCGCCAATACCAAAACCCTCGTCAGCACCGTCAGAAACACGGTCATTGTTGGTTCCGACCCCCTGGCCAAAGAGCATGCTGGCGAATCCCCAGTTATCACCACCGCTGCGGTAACCGAAGCCGGTACGACGGGACTGAGCAAAGCTGGTGGGCAGGGACCGCTCGATGAAAGCAAGGTGATTCGAGCTGGTCAGCTCATCCATGCCGAAAGGCACCTTGAAATGGCCGATAGTGAGGTCACCATTCTCCAGGCCCGTATAACGCAGATAGACATCGCGAAAGCCAACACCATTTTCCGCGAAGTCGATTTCCGACTGATAGGACCAGTTGTCGTCAACACTGCCACTCACACCCAGACGGGCACGACGGAGTCGATGACCATCCGCCAGATCGATATTATCTTCATCATGCAAGGCGTAGTCGAGATGTATCCGCCCCCGGGGCTTGGGATCGGCCATGGCCGGCACCGCAACGGAGACGCCAATAGCGGCAGTGAGGGCAAGCGTGCCGAACTTGATCATGTTCATTCAATATTCTCCTTACAGCCTCAGTAGTTTATCGAGTCAGGTATTGGCGCGCCGGACAAATTCCCGGGCCCCTTCCACCAGGGATTCCTATAAAAGGTCCCGAAGTGACAGGGGCATCCTAGGCCCAATGAATGACGAGTACGTGAAGCCTTTGTTTCAATTTGGTGATGCCTGAACACGATCGGCAGGAAGTATGCAACGGAAAGTGCTGCCCTTGCCGGGCTGACTTTCAATCTCCAGACGACCGCCATGTCGCTGTATGACATGTTTCGCAATTGCCAGGCCCAGACCGGTGCCGCCTTCTTTTCGGGTCCGAGCCGGATCGGCACGGTAAAAACGCTGAGTAAGATGAGGGATATGCTTGGGCTCAACACCCTGACCCGTATCAATTACGGAGAAACGCCCTGAACCGGCCGGCGTAATATCCCAGACAAGCCGAACACTGCCGGATTCCGGCGTGTAACGCATGGCGTTGAATACGAGATTGGAGAAGGCGCTATAGAGCTCTGATTCCACACCCAGCATCATGGGCCGTCCACTTACTTCAACCTGCACATCCCGCGGCCCTTTCCCCAGCGCCAGGGCTTCCTCCCTGAGGCGGTTGAGCATGCCTCTCACATCCACCGGATCCCGGATCGCATCCGGCTCCTCTGTCTCCAACCGAGACAGTTCCAGCATGTCATTGACAATTGAAGTCATGCGCTGGGTCTGTCGCTGCATCTCCTCCACCGGCCGCTGCCATTCGGACTGCACATGGGGATCCTCTCCCAGTGCGTCCAGATAGCCCTGTACCACAGTCAAGGGAGAGCGAAGCTCGTGGGAGGCATTGGCGACAAAATCGCGCCGCATGCGTTCCAGGCGGTGCAAACGGGTCACATCTCGGATCAACAGCAAGCGCTGACCCTCGCCATAGGGGACGACGCTCAGATTGAGCCACCGGTCACGATGGATTGGTGAACCGACTTCAATGGTTTCCGGGGCCTCTCTCGAGGAAAGCTGCTTGAGAAAGCGTGGCTCCCTCAAGAGATTGCTGATGGGCTGCCCCAGGTCCTGGCTGCCCTTGAGACCAATCATTGCCTGGGCCGATTGATTGAACCAGACGATATGACCCTGCCGGTCCAGCACCACGGTGCCATCAGGCATGGCCTCGGTGGAACTGCGGAATTCCCGGAGCACACGGGCAAGGCGGCGTTTTCGGTTTAGATGACGTTGCTGGAGTCGATAGTAATGATCAAAAACCTCTCCCCAGAGACCGGACCCCACCGGAGGGTTTCTCTTCCGATCCAGCCGAAACCAGCGCTCCAGACGATAAAGTTGCCAGAGATGCCAGGCGGCATACAGGGACAAGCCAACAACCAGCCCGGGTGCCAGACCGATGCTCAACCAGCCCAGAAGGCCCGCCGGCACCAGAAGCAGCACAATCCTGAGCAGTTCCAGCGACCAGAGCGCTCGCATTGACCGACCCTCCCTTTCCCCGGGGTCACCGGGCGCTCATCAGTCGGAAGAAAAACGGTAACCGGTTCCCCGCACCGTCTGCACATAGTTGTCATAGCCCACGGGCGCCAAGGCCTTGCGCAGACGGCGGATATGCACATCCACCGTACGCTCCTCCACATAGACATTGCTGCCCCAGACCCGGTCCAGCAACTGCCCGCGAGTGTAGACCCGATCAGGGTGGGTCATGAAAAAGGTGAGCAAGCGATATTCCGTGGGACCAAGGTCCACGGACTGACCATCGGCAGAGACCCGGTGACTGGCAAGGTTCACTTCCAGGCCATTGATCTTGACCTGCTCGTCTTCGCTCTCCGGCGCTGCACGACGCAGCACGGCTTCGATCCGGGCGATCATTTCACGAGAGGAGAAAGGCTTGGTGATGTAATCGTCCACACCGCTCTCAAAGCCGCGGATCTTGTCATCCTCCTCGGAACGAGCAGTCAACATGATCACCGGCAACCGGCGGGTCAGCTCTTCCCGCTTTAGAAAGCGGGCATATTCCAGGCCACTGGTATCGGGCAGCATCCAGTCCAGGATCACCAGATCAGGCAGCTGCTCTGCGATTCTCAGCCGGGCCTGCTCCGCATCCTCCGCCTCACTGACCGCAAAACCGGCCCGCTTAAGAGAAAATGCGATCATCTCCCGGATGGCCGCGTCATCCTCAACGATCAATATCTGTTTTCCGCTCATGGAACCTTCCATGCTTGAAACCCATGCGGATTACATCAGTGCAATATTACAGCGAAATGACAGTTTCGTGCCCGGATGATGACAATCAGGATGGATTTGTCCCACCGCCAGGGACGGCAACCTTGTCCCGCAGGTAAACCGGCTGTGCCGCGCTGGGTGCCTGTGGGCGGGTCCCCTGGGCGACGCGGGTCATGGCAATACGAAGCATGACGGCTGCATCCGGCAGTGCATCCGGGATTATGGTCGCGGGGCTAACACCCAGTGTCTCTATCAAGGCATCACCATGGGTGCCCCATCCGGTCCCCACGGCCAGCGCCTGCTTTACCGCGATATCTCCCGCCCTGACGGCACTGGGTGGACAGACCTGTTCGGGCGCGATCACTTTCAGCTGATCACCATCAACGCCGAAACCGGCCCAGTAGACCTCGCCCATGCGGGCATCGATGGCGGTAAGCACCTGGGCTTCTCCCCGCTCTGTCGCGGCAGCCACTGCGAGAGCTTCCAGATTGGATACCGGCACCAGACCGCAGCCGACCCCCAGAGAGAGGCCGTGAGCGATGCCGGCCGCAATGCGCACCCCCGTGAAGGCACCCGGCCCGCGGCCGAAAGCAATCCACTCAATCTCGCGGCGGTCGCAGCCCGCCTCTGCCAGCAGGCTTTCTATCATGGGGAGCATGAGATCCGCATGGCGACGGGGCGCAACTTCATAGCGGTGATAGACCCGACCGCCATGCTCCAGCGCCGCCGAGCAGGCCTCGGTGGCGGTATCAATGGCAAGCCTGCTCATGTCGGTTCCTCCTCGAACTCAGGCGCCTGTCGGCCGAGGCTTTCCAGAAAGCGTTTCACTTTTTCTCCGTCCCGAGTCTTGGCCATGGGCGGCAAACTGTCCACGAAGATCTTGCCGTAGCCCTTCTGCATCAAGCGGGGGTCACCGATCACCATCACGCCCCGATCTTCAACATCACGGATCAGACGCCCGACCCCCTGTTTGAGGGTGATCACCGCCTGGGGCAGTTGCCATTCCATGAAGGGGGAACCGCCCCGCTCCCGGATGGCCTCGATCCGGGCCTCGATCAGCGGATCCCCCGGCGACTGGAAGGGCAGTTTGTCGATGGCCACCAGACTCAGCGCCTCACCCTTCACGTCCACCCCCTCCCAGAAGCTCTGTGTCCCCAGAAGGATGGCCCGGCCGTTCTCCCGGAAGGCTGCCAACAGGCGGGCCCTGGGCCCGTCGCCCTGAACCAGCACCTCCCGCTCGGTCCGATCTGCCAAATAGGCCGCCGCTTGCCGCAATGCCCGGTGACTGGTGAACAAAAAGAAACTGCCGCCGGGGGCCGCTTCGGCCAGTGGCAATACCACCTCGGCAAAACGCTCCACATAATCCGGGGCGTTGACCGGCGGCAGCTCCCGCGGATGGTAAAGCACTGCATTGCGCGCATAGTCGAAGGGACTGCCCACCACCAGTTCATCAACCGTCTCCAGGCCCAGGCGTTGACGGAAGTGGGACAGCTCCTCGCGCACGGCCAAGGTCGCCGAGGTGAACACCCAGCTTGCCGGCACGTTCCCAATCCACTCCCCCAGACGATCGGCGGTGGACAGGGGCGTGGCATGGAGAATGAAGCCCCTTTCACTCACCTCCATCCAGCGAACCAGCGCCTCTTCCGGGTCTTGTTGCAGAAACAGTCCCAGTCGCTCCTGCAGGGCCAGGCCCCGGCGCCGGCAATTGTCCAGCTCTCGACTGTGCCCGCCCAGGGTCTCGAGCTGCTCGTTGATCACCGCCAGAGTGCTGGACAGGTCAAGCAACGCCTCGGCGGCCGCCGACTGCTCCCGCGGATCCCAGCGGCTGCGGTGCTCACCTTCCGGCAAAGCGGCCCGAGCCGCCAGGATCCGGGTATTGAGCTGATCCAGCACTTCTCGAAAACCACTGACGCCGGCACTGGCTCGCAGCGCCTCGGCCAGGCAGTCACTGGCAAAATCCCGCAACTGCCGGGCACTGACGCCGGTGCCGAAATGCCGGCTGGCGGTTTCCGGAAGCTGATGGGCCTCGTCCACGACCACCAGATCGGCCTGGGGCAGCAATTCCCCGAACCCTTCCTCCCTGAGAGCAAAATCCGCCAACAGCAGATGATGATTGACCACCACCACGCGACGCTGCATGGCCGCCTGCCTGGCCTTTAGGACGAAGCATTCATCGTGCCGGGGGCAATCCTGGCCAAGGCAATTGTCCTGGGTGGAGGTGACCAAGGGCCATAGCCGGGAGCGCTCACTCAGGTGGGGCCCCTCGGCCAGATCACCGCTGTCGCTGCGGCGCGACCAGATGGACAATGCCTCCAGACTCTCGTGCTCCTTGCGCCCAAGGTCGGCGCGATCCCGGGCCCCATCCAGGCGATGCAGACAGAGGTAGTTACTCCGCCCCTTCAGGAGGGCGACCTGATCCATCTCTCCTTCCTGGCCCAGGGCGCGCATCACCAGAGGCAAATCGCGATGGAATAGCTGGTCCTGGAGGTGGCGGGTGCCGGTGGAAATGATACAGCGACGGCGACTGGCCAGGGCCGGTGCCAGATAGGCAAAGGTTTTACCCACCCCGGTGCCGGCCTCGGCGAGCAAGGAGCCGCCGGAGGCCAGGGTGTCGGCCACGGCATCGGCAAGGCGCTGCTGCTCTTCGCGCACGCGAAAATCCGGCAGGCTCTTTGCCAGGGGGCCATCGTCCCCCAGCAGGCCGAAAAGGGTCTTGGCGGGCTGCTGATCCATGGCGCGCATATTACAGGCACGGGCGGCTTTTCTCACGCCCAGGGGACTGCGCCGCTGCCGTTCGTCGCGCGCCTGTCATGGAATCGTCACATGGACTGGCGAGCAGCCCTTGGGGCCCGCTATACTCGGCACCCTCGCCTGTACCCCGAAATTTCGAGCAAGGAAACAGAGGTCCCCATGACAACTTCCAACGCGACACTCGCCCGCTGGGTGGACGAGGTAGCTCGACTGACTCGTCCGGAACGGATTCACTGGTGCGACGGCAGCGAGGCGGAAGATGCCCGCCTGATTGAGGCCATGCTGGAATCCGGCGAACTGACCCGCCTCAATGAGAAAACCCATCCTGACTGCTATCTGCACCGCTCCGACCCCGCCGATGTGGCACGCGTGGAGCACCTGACTTTCGTCTGCACCGAGGACCGCGAAGACGCCGGCCCCAATAACCACTGGATGGCACCGGATGAGGCCCGGGAAAAAATGCTGGGCCTGTTCGAGGGCTGCATGGAAGGGCGCACCCTGTATGTGGTGCCTTACTGCATGGGTCCGATCGACTCTCCCCTCTCCCGCTGCGGTGTGGAGATTACCGATAGCCCCTACGTGGTAATCAATATGCGGCGCATGACCCGTATGGGCCAGGCCGCGCTGGAGCGCATCGAGCGCGAGGGCAGCTTCGTCAAGGGCCTGCATTCCACCGGGGAGCTGGACCCGGAACGGCGCTTCATCATGCATTTCCCGGAATCACTGGAAATCATGAGCTTTGGTTCCGGCTATGGCGGCAATGCCCTGCTGGGCAAGAAATGCCACGCCCTGCGAATCGCCAGCCACCAGGCCCGCCAGGAGGGCTGGCTGGCAGAACACATGCTGATTGTGGGTATTGAGAATCCCAGGGGTGAAACCCATTACGTGGCGGCAGCCTTCCCGTCGGCCTGTGGCAAGACCAATCTGGCCATGCTGATCCCCCCGGAAAGTCACAAGGGTTGGAAGATCTGGACCGTGGGGGACGACATTGCCTGGCTGCATCCGGGCGAGGATGGCCGCCTCTGGGCCATCAACCCGGAAGCCGGCTATTTCGGCGTGGTCCCGGGCACGAGTCCCAAGACCAATCCCAATGCCTACGACATGATTACCCAGGACACCATCTTCACCAACGTGGCGGTGACCGAGGATAATCAGCCCTGGTGGGAAGGCAAAAAGGACGGTGAGCCTGCCTATGACTGGCAGGGCCGCCCCTACAATGCGGACATGGGCCCGGCCGCTCATCCCAACTCCCGCTTTACCGTCTCGGCAAACAATAATCCCAGCCAAAGCCCGGAAGCGGAATCACCCCGTGGCGTCCCCATCTCGGCCATTCTCTTCGGCGGCCGGCGCAAGGATGTGGCCCCGCTGATTTTCGAAGCCCGGGACTGGAATCACGGCGTGCTGGTGGGTGCCGGCATGGCCTCTGAAACCACCGCCGCAGCTACCGGTGCTCAGGGCGTGGTCCGTCGTGACCCCATGGCCATGAAGCCCTTCTGTGGCTACAACTTCGCCGATTACTGGGACCACTGGATCCGCGTGGGGAACAAACTGGACAAGGCGCCGAAGATCTTCCATGTCAACTGGTTCCGCCAGGATGGCAATGGCAAGTTCATCTGGCCCGGTTTCGGTGAAAACCTGCGGGTACTGCGCTGGGTGCTGGACCGCAGCCACGGCGATGCCGAAGCGGTGGAATCCCCCATCGGTTACCTGCCCACTCTGGACGGGATTGACCAGACCGATCTTGATCTGGATCGAGACGCCATGGAGGGTCTTTTGAGTATCGACGAAGGTCTCTGGCGTTCGGAAATGACCGAAATCGGTGATTTCCTGGGGCAGTTCGGTGAGCGCGTGCCCGATCAGCTGATGGAGGAATTCCGTCGTGTTCGCGAGGCCCTGAACAAGCAGCAAGCCAAGGCTGCCGGCGAGCGACGCTAGCCCAATATTGGCAAGCTGTAACGATGGGCCGGGCCCTGCTGCGGGTGCGAATGAATTAATCAGAGGTTCCTTTATTCTTCCTGCATGTCCTCGTCCATGCGTCGGGCCCAGACCATGGCTTCGGTCTGAATCTGATTGATCCGCCTCAAAGGGATGCCCAAACGCCGGGACCCGGCCCGGATTGCCTCCACATCAAAATGATCGCAGGCCCGCGCCAATTCCAGGTAGGGATGATAGGGTCCGCTGCCATCCACCAGTGCCTGACTGATCGGCTCCTGCAGGTTGAGGCTCCTCACCGCCTCCTCCAGGCTCATGCCGAGAAGGACATCCAGCATGGAGAACATGCCGCACATGAAAAGGGGGTCACGATGATTGCTGCCCAAATGGTTTATGCCCAGCATCTCCGTCGTCCGTCCCCGAATCAAGGCTGTCCGGAGCAAGGCACGGGGAGCGGCATTCTTGCCACCATGGCGCATCATCATCATGCTGAGCCAGCGCGCCAGGTGCGTCTTGCCCAACATCACCAGCGCATGACGAAGCGAGGTAACCTTCTCCGGCAGCCCCATGCCCGGGCTGTTGATATAGCGGAGGATGTTAAAGGACAGAGCCACATCCTGCTTGAATTCCGTTTCAACGACCTCTCTGGGTGCATCGGATAGCACCAGATTGAACAGACGGGCGACCCTCTGAGATTGGGGATCAACCCGGCGCATGTGCAGGGTCTCCGGGCGAGCAAAAAAGTAACCCTGGTAGTAATTCATGAACAGGGAGCGAGCTCGGCGAAAATCTTCTTCACTTTCCACTTTTTCGGCTACCAGGCGCAGGCCATGCCCCCGTAGACTCCGCACCTCCGAGTGGAGCTCCCGTTCGGAGAGGTCTCCGGTACTGAGCTTGATGAAGTCCAGTTGCCGCAGCAGCCCACTAGGCGCGTCCTTGGTTCGAAAATTGGTCATGGCAAAGCGGTAGCCCAATCGCTTCAATTCCGCCATTCGTGCCAGGATATCGTCGTCGACCTTGATCTTCGCGGGCAGATCCAGAATGATCTTCTTTGTGGGAAGAATTTCCAGCAGCGGGTGCTCCAGCATCTCCGGGGGCACCTTGATAAAGGCCACTGCATCCCCGAGCACCCGATCCAGTCCGAGGTTGTTCAGAGTATTGAGAAGCACATCACCGGTCGCGGCGACGTCGTCATGAACATCCGCGGCGTCGGCCCGCAAATCACCTCGAAACAACAATTGGTAGGCAACGATTTCACGGCGGTTGTTGACGATGGGCTGCCGCCCCACAAACAACTCCGGCAATGTCGGCCTGGGTGCCTCCTGCGAGGATCCGGCCTGGCCATTGTTCGCTGCCTGGCCAGACTCGGCCCCGGCCTTGGAGGGAGCAGGCTGGGCTGACCTCACCGGTCTGGCCTCTCCCTGCCAGCTTTCCCTGATTCTCTGCAGTATGGTCCTGAGCATATCCGCTCCTTGGAGTAATGAAACAAGCCGGTCGCCTCAATGGGGCGTCACCCACATCCCTCATGCCGTTTTGTCACCCAATCTGATCATCTGTACCTGGGCAGCCATCAGACAGTTTAGCGTTAATTCCGGCCTTGCAAAGGTCAAATCGACCTCTGAATCATCCAAATTCCACCTTGCTTCGGCTATCCTCAACCATTAGGGGACGTTCGCATTGCTGTCTGGGGGAATTGCATTATGGATGAATCTGACGAAATCGATTCAGACCCGCGGATTCAATTCCGCACAGATCAAACCCGAAAGGAACTCCTGGCGAGCAACAAACAGCCACTGGGAGAGATGACGCTGGCAAAACTGAATGAAGCCATCGCTACCGCCGGGCATGGGGATTGTCAGCTTCAGTCAAAACAGCTCAATACCTTTCTGAAGGAAGCGAAAACCGGCACGGTATCCAATTTCCCCATCGGCCTTCTCGCCGACGGCGAAGTCAACCTGCGGATTGACAAGGATGGTCTGCAAGCCTGGCTTCGAGTCTCGGCCCCGGCCGGCGGCGTCCCGGTAACTCTGGAGGAAGTGTTGGACCTTCTTCGCGCCGAGTCACTGGAGGAAGGCGTCGATCTGGAGCGGGTCAAAAACATTGTCCAGCGTGCCGATGGTGAAGATCATCTCATCGCCGAAGGGCGTGCACCGGAGAACGGACACGACGCCTGGTTTGAGCCACTGGTCCCTCATATGGTGGACCGCAGGCCCCGCATTGACGATAGCGAGAGAGCCGATTTCAGAGACCTGGGTGGGGTCATCACCGTCGAACGGGGTCAGCCATTGCTGCGGCGTCACCCGCCCACTGAGGGCACGGCCGGGGTGGATGTGACCGGCCTGCCCATCCCGGCGAAAGCCGGCAAGGATCAGCGTCTGAAGGCCGGCAAGCGCGGGGTCGAAATCAGTGCCGATGATCCGGATGTGCTGGTGGCATCCATTGATGGACAACCCATCTGGAAGGGGGATTCGGTCACCGTCAGCCCGGCCCTGGACCTGGATGCGGTGGACCTTTCCACTGGCAATATCGATTTCAATGGCAGTGTCCGGGTCCGGGGAGAAATTGCCCATGGAATGCGGGTCCGCGCCAGGGACGACATTATTGTCTCCGGGACGGTGGATGGCGCCCATCTGGATGCCGGGGGAGATATCGTCATTCGCGGCGGCGTGATCGGCCAGCGGCGCCGGGGCCGAGTTGACTTCAATGCCGTCATACAGTGCGAGGGCTCGGTGGAAGCCCGCTTTGTGGAACATGCCTTGATCCGCTGCGGTGGGGACCTGATGGTTCGAGACCTGATTGCCCATTCCGAAGTGGAGGCCGGCCCAAAGCTGGTGGTCGGGGCGCGCGGCACACGCAAGGGACACATTCTCGGCGGTCGCTATGATGCCTATGAAGTCATCAGAGCCGTCCAGTTGGGCGGGCCCTCCGGTGCCGAATCCAGCCTACGCGTTGGCAATGCCTTCCGACTCAAGAAAACCATCCGCCGCTTGGAAAGAAGACTGACTCAGGCGGAACTGCCCCCGGAAGAGGTCGATGATTTGCGGGAACGACTTTCAAAGCTGAATGCACTCGCCCGCCGGCTCCAGGAAGATGCCTGCATCGCTGCAAAAGACGTTGTTTTCGCCAAGGTTTGCATGCAAATAGGCTCAGTTTCGCGACAGTTCACTCAGGAAAGCCCGGCCGGAACCTATCGCCGACGCCAGAACCGAATCGATGTGGATACCAATGCCTGACTGCGGGCCCTCACCGCCTATCAGGCCAGCGGCTGCGACCAGCCGGGAATCCTGCATTTCTCCCGATCCTGGGCTACAATGAGGACTAGAGATCAGGCAGTAAATTTCTTCCTGGCCTTGGGCCACGAGGAGATCGACGATGGAAATCGGTAACAGCTTCCACAATGGGGCTCAGGCCATTCAGCGCGCCGAGGTGGGCATGGGCAATTCGGCCCGCACCATCGCCAGTCAGTCGGCCGCCGGCAGCGACGATCAATCCCAGCCTCAGGAAATCACCGAAGCGCTGGTCAACAACATAAGCCACGAGGCCCAGGCCGCCGCCGGTGCCCGCGTGGTGGAGTCTGCCTCCGAGTCCCAGGAGACCCTGGGCCAAATCGTCGATACACGCGCCTGAGCAGCCCCTTTTTCCCTGGCCGGCTCCCCCGCCGCACTCTTCGAGCGTCCGGCCGCTGTAGACCATGATCGCACCCCTAGGCTTTCACGCGAGCCCACTTAAGCCGCTGCCATAACCAGGTGAAAACCATCGCCTGGACCAGTCGATAAGCGCCCTGGGCCAGCCAGACTGCCAACAATCCCCCACCCAGCCCCGGCCCGACCAACCAGGCAATGGGCAGAAAGCCCAGCCATTGCAGGGATACCGCCGTCAGCATGGTCCGACGGGCATCCCCCGCACCCAGCAAGGCGTGCATCAGGATCATGCCGAAGGCTTCCACCACCATGAACACCCCGACCAGGCGCATGGGCGTAATCGCCAGCGAGCGGGTTTCATCATCATGGATGAAACCGGACAACAGCAGTTCGGGCAGCAACCACATGGGCAAGGCCAGTATGCCCAGCATCACCAGGGCCAGGCGGACCACATCCCAGCCCCAGCGATGGGCATCGCGGACCGACCCGGCACCGAGAGATTGTCCCACCAGACTGGCGGTGGTCAGCCCCAGGGCCATGGCCGGCAATACCGCCAACAGCATGATGTTGATCAGGACACTGGCTGCCGCCACTTCTCGAGTACCGATCTGCCCGATGATCCAGAAAAGAACCACGAAACTGGTGGAAAAGGACAGTTGCTGCACACCGTTCGGCAGGGATATGCGCAGCAGGCGCCGAATGACGTCCATTGGCGGGCGGGTACGAAAAAAACCGGCACTGCCGGCATGGCGACGGGCCAGATAGACATGAACCAGGGTTCCCACCGCAGTGGCAATCGCCGAGGCCAGACCGGCGCCGGTGACGCCGAGGGCGGGCGCGCCGAAATGCCCGAAAATAAGGACATAATTCAGAAAGATGTTGAGAACGTGCATGGTGACCAGGGTGAACAAGTACATCCTGGCCATGTCCACGGCGTTCCAGTAGCCGCGAAAAGCCCAGTTCATGCCCATGAAGGTGATGGCGATGATCCGGGTCTGCAGATAGGGAACGCCTTTCTCAATGACCTCCGGGTCGGCATTGAGCCAGGGATAGGCGGGCGGTATGGCGAAAAAAAGCGGCAGTGACAGCAGTGGGCCCGCTACCAGGCAGATCAGCAGGCCGGCATTGAGGGGCTCCGCCGTCTGGCCACCCTGCCCCGCCCCCTTGCGGCGGGCCGCCATGGCCTGAACCGCGGTCCCCACCCCGAGGACCAGGGCCTGACACATGAAGATGGCGAAGCCCCCAAGGCCCACCGCGGCTAGGGCCGCATCCCCCAGGGTGCCGACCATGGCCGTGTCCACCAGGTTCATGACGTTCTGGGACACCATGGCCGCCAGAACCGGCAAGGCCAGAAACAGGGCGTGCTGCCCTCGCTGCCGGCGACTACCGACGCTCACGAGCTACGTCGACGTATTCGGGCCAGACGCCGCAATCCTGGCCGGCGGAGTACTCGCCAGGCAAGCCAGTAACCAATGGCGGCGGCCAACAGGCAGCTCAGGAAGGTGCACAGACCATAAGCCAGCGCCAGTCCCGCTTGGTCGCTCTCCAGCAGCATCAGCAGTTCAAGGCTGAAAACCGAGGCGGTGGTGAAACCACCCAAAAGCCCCGTGAGCAGAAAAGCCTGGACTGCCACCCTGCCCTTGAGTGACTCATGCCATCGCATTGAGACCGCGAGGGCGCCAATCAGCAGGCTGCCGAGCAGATTGGCCGTCAGCGTGGCTTCAATCCCGATGGGCATAAGGGCGCCACCGGGCTCGCCCAGCAATAGCTGCAGGCCATGGCGCAGGCCACTGCCCAACGCCCCCCCAAGCGCGACGAAAGGCAATAATCGCAAGGTGATGCCATTAGCCGACAAGTGCCCTCCCCCCCAGGAATCCGAGCGTGACACAGAACAGGCAGGCAAGCAGGGTGAGCACGAGATTGATGGCGGCAAGCCAGGGCCGGCCTTCAAGGCCCAGACGCAAAGTGTCCAGGCTCCAGGACGAGAGCGTGGTATAGCTGCCACAGAAGCCGACCCCGAATGCCAGCCAGAGTAGGCCATGTTCACTGCCTTGCAGCAGATCAAGCTGAATCAGGCCCGCCAGGACCCCGATCAGCAGACTGCCGCTCAGGTTGACACTCAGGGTCCCTACGGGAAAGTCGAACGAGGCCAGATGCTGAACCGCAAGCGTCTGCAGGTAGCGGCAAACGGCGCCGACGGCACCGCCGGTGACCAGCACCAGCCAGGCCACCACGATCAGGCCGCCGAGCTACCGTCGTCCATGCCGACGTTGTTCTTCTCGAGTACCCGGTCGGCACGGTAACTGGAGCGGACCAGCGGCCCGGAGACGACTTCGAGGAAGCCCTTGGCCAGGCCCCATTCCCGGTACTTGCGAAAATCCTCTGGCGGGACAAAGCGCTCCACCGGCAGGTGATTGACCGTGGGCTGGAGATACTGGCCGAAAGTGACGATATCCACCCCGATTTCGCGCAGATCGTCCATGGCCTGGTCGATTTCCTCTTCGGTCTCGCCCAGGCCCAGCATGAGACTGGTCTTGGTCAGGACAGACGGTCGATAGCGTTTGGCATGGGCCAGGACACGCAGGGTCTGATCGTAACCGGCACGCCGGTCACGCACGACATGGGTCAGGCGCTCCACCGTCTCCACATTCTGGGCAAAGACCTCGATACCCGAATCCACGACCGTTTCCACGTCCTCCAGGCGCCCCTGGAAATCCGGAGTCAGAGCTTCCACCGCGGTTTTGGGATTGACTCGCTTGATCTCTCGGACACAGTCGGCGTAATGCTGGGCACCGCCGTCATCCAGGTCATCCCGGTCCACGGAGGTCAGAACCACGTATTGGAGATCCATCAGCTGGACCGAACGGGCGGCATTCGCCGGTTCCTCCGGGTCCAGCCAGCCACGGGGATTGCCCGTATCCACGGAACAGAAGCGGCAGGCCCGAGTGCAGACATCGCCCATCAGCATGATGGTCGCGGTGCCATTGTTCCAGCACTCCCCCACATTGGGGCATTTGGACTCCTCGCAGACCGTGGCAAGGCGGTTTTCCTTAACATTCCGGCGGGTTTCCTGGTACTTCTCCCCGGCGGGAATGCGGGCCCGCAGCCAGCTCGGCTTGCGGCCACGCGGCTTGTCCTCGGTCTGGGGACGTGCCTTCATGCCGTCCTTGATCGCAGTAAAGCCCTGGGGCTTGCGCACCTTCTGGCCGCTGCGAACAATGGGGATACCCTTGAACTCGCTCATGCCGACTGCTCCACGGGTCGTCTGGCCGGGATGGCCTGTTGGATGAGTCAATTCCTGTTATTTTCTCATTTCAGGACCGCACTGGCTAGCGGCGTCCCCGCGTCAGTGCATTTCCATGCCCCCTTGGAGGTTATTTTGCTATTCCCGATCTTTCTGGTGCTTCTGGTTCTTCTGCTGTGGCTCCCCGGCTGGTGGGTCAACCGGGTGATGCGGCGGCATCATGAGCCGGACGACCGCTATCCGGGCACGGGGGCGGAGCTGATTCACCACCTGGCCGGCCGGCTGGGCCTGGAGGCCCTGCGGGTGGAGAGAACGGGCAGCGGTCAGGACCATTATGACCCCTCCTCGGCAACCATCCGCCTGTCCCCGGAAAACCATGACGGGCGCTCCCTGACTGCCATCACGGTGGCCGCCCATGAGCTGGGTCATGCCATTCAGCATGCCGATGGCATGAGGCTGTTCCGGTGGCGACAAAGGCTGGTCCGATTGGCCCAGCCGTTTCAACGGATCGGCGTGGGAATGATCATGATCGGTCCCTTTCTGGCTTTGCTGCTCCGGGCACCCGGGATCATGCTGATCATGGTCCTGGCCGGTCTGGCCTCCATGCTGGTGATGGCCCTCGTCCACCTGATCACCCTGCCGGTGGAGACCGATGCCAGCTTCGGTCGCGCTCTGCCCCTGCTGGAACGGGGGGACTATCTCCACGAGCAGGACCGGTCCAGCGCCCGCCAGATCCTGCAGGCGGCGGCCCTGACCTACCTGGCCCAGTCGCTTGCCACACTCATCAATCTGGGCCTCTGGTTGCGCATTCTGCGCCCCTAGGGCGCATGCCTGGCCTACTCAAGGGAACCGACTGTCATCGGACGGGCCTGATGTGTTAAGAGATAGTCAGGTACCGCAGAACTGGACATGCTCATGAAACGACCCGGCAGCCCCAAGGATCTGACACCGCCCAACGGTCATCCCAGTGATCTCGCCTACCCCAAACAGGGGCACCTGACCCCGGAATCGGCGGAACGCTATATACGCCACCCGGAAGAGAGAACCGAAATGCCGGCCGACGAAGATGTGGGTCCGGTCAGCGAAGGGCGCGGCGGCCTGGAGATGCTGTTCTATGGCGTCTTGCTGTTGGCGGTTGTTGCATTCCAGCTCCTGGGGCAGCTCGATACCGATGAAAACGGCCTGTTTGACGCCGCACGCGTTGTCACGGTCAGCGTGGACGACGAGATTCAGCAGGAACAATACACCCTGGAGGGTAACCGGGTAGCCAAACCGGACTGCGAGGAAGGCGAACCCTACATCGAGGCTCGGGTCAGCGATATCCGAGGCATTGCCTTGGGGCGGGTCGGGGTCAATGTTTCCAGCGATAATGGCGAGTGGCTGCTGAGCCCGGAAGGCCGGACCCTTGGTGGCGCCAGACTGGATGTTGAAGCCATAATCGGCTGCGAGGTGGACGAAACCGGAGAAGAATGATGCGACAGTGTAGCTGGATGCTTCTGCTGGCCCTGGCAGTGGGCCTGGCGGGCTGCGAGTTTGGCGTTTCCTGGGACTCCAGCGAAAAGCAGAACGCTCGCCACATTTTCCAGTCCCTGGCCGAAGCACGCCGGGCCGCCGGTCTGGCCAATGAATTGCCGCGCCACTGGGAGCCTGGCGGCGAGACAGTGGAACCGGTGCTGGAGGCACTGGACGATGCCCTGATGCATGCGACTCAGGTCCGGAACTCGGTACTGACCAAGGCCCATCCCCAACTGTCAGTCCGCTTCCGAACCGAGTACCGTCCAGCCCTCAGAGACCTTCGGGAGTATTTTCGCAGCGGTGAGATCGACAGCGAAACCGACCCACGCGAAACCCTTGGAGAGTTCACCGAGTGGTTTTACAGCAATCAGCATGAGTTTCGCTGGTGGCGCAATCACCGGCGGGATCTGGGCCTGGAATGAAACGTCGCCCCTAAGGGCGCCGTTACTCGACATCCTGAGCGGTTTGTCGAATCAGAAGTATTTCCCGAGCCGTGTGTGCCAATCGAAATATTTCCGACTGCCCTTGAACCAGGGGCAGACCCGCCCCGACAGGCGAACCAGTATGGCCTTGAGGTCGTTACTGTCCACCTTCGCCCGAGTCACCGCCACCCGCTCATCGATCACGGTGACGTAGTTGCGGCGGTAGAGCTCTTCACAGCCAAGCTTGCACATGGGCATGGCGATATTTTCGTAATCGAGGCGATCCTCGGTGGTACAGTGCCAGCGATCCTTGATGTGAGCGGCGATCAGGAACTGGGTGGGATACTTGTTGCCGCAAATGCCACATTCCTCGATCACCTTGCCCCGGAATAGCTGATCCCTAAGGAAGCCATCTTCCTTGCGCAGGCGTGCCCGGCCTTCCGTATCCAGGGGAGAGGTACGATCAATCTCCTGGACGATCTGCTTGTATTCGTCTTCACTGACGATGGGAAAGTAAACATGGCTTTCCAGTTCATAGCCGTAGACCACCGGCGCCGCCGCTTCCTCCAAGTGAACCTCAAAACCCGGCCAGTCATAATCGTCACCCAGATTCATGAGCCGATTGATGGTCTTGCGGGGAATGAACTGATCCTTGACCTCATCCACGAAGTAAATGCACTCGGGGACCTGTCCCTTGTCGTCCTCACCCCAAAGCTCTCGGGCCAGATCGGGATTCTTGACCAGATAGGTCACGATACCGGACAGAAAAACCATGTCATCGCGCATGAAGAGCACGACATCGCCCCGTTGCAGCTTCTCCCATTCGGCCTTCTGCTCACTCGCCCGGCCCGACTTGACCCCGCCAATGCGAGCCATGTCACCGGGGTAGATGGTAGCCAGCTCCTCAGCGATACCAGTCCCGCGAATGGAACTCAGCTCGGAGAGCACCACCGGCTCGAGCAGCGTCTTCTCCAGGTTCTCCCGGGACTCGGGATCGGCGGCCGCTTGCAAGGCGATCTTGGTCATGAGGAAAACCCCTGTTCTTGATCTTCTGGGCGGTAACGATTTTCAAGGACCGGGGCCACTGGTGCAGCTCCGGGTCGCCTATTATACGCACCGAGCCGTCCGACTCCACCGGGCGGGGTGCACTGATTGCTCCCTCCGCACCCGGAGCGATTGCATTTTTCCCACCTCACCCCCTTGTTCGGTTCATGCCGGAGGCGCAATTCTCCCCTCCCCCGGGCCAGACACCAAGCCCTGATCCGAACACAAGTTGCGGATCGCTTGCCGCTTCGCGTACCCATTGCACAGGGGCTACACTACGCCCGTTGCGCCTCGCCAGGTGCGGATGGATCAATCAGCGATTCCCAGGAGGACAAATGACCGCCCCCACTACCTCACCATTCTTTCACAAGCCCTGCCGTCAACTGGCCACCGGATTGGTGCTACTGGCATCCATTGGGCTAACTGCCTGTGGCACCACACCCACAGAAACAGGCCAGACAGCCCAAGGCCCTGAGCGTCCCGCCACGGGGCCAGGAAGCGGCTTCTGGCAGGCCCTGGCGCCTCATTGCGGGCAAGCCTTTCGGGGTGAATTGGTCGCCTCACGTCCGGGCGACGATGGCTTCCGTGAGCGGGATGTGGTGGTGGAACTGCGCCATTGCGAAGATTCGCGCATGCTGATGCCCCTGCATGTGGGTGACGACCGCTCCCGGACCTGGGTCCTGGAGCGCCACCCCTGGGGTGTCACCCTCAAGCATCAGCATCGCGACCAGGACGGCTCTGTGCAGGATACCCACTACTATGGCGGCCTGGCCCGCCCACCGGCGGACGGTAACCAGCTGAAATTCCCCGTGGACGATGAAACACTGGCCATGCTGCCAGGCAGCGTGGGTGGGGTCTGGACCATGGAGGTCGAGGATGGCCGACTCTACTATCAGGTCCGCCGCAAAGGCAGCGACGAGGTATTCCGTCTCGCCTTCGATCTCAGCGAAGCGATAGACAATCCACCCGAGCCCTGGGGGTGGGAACACATTCGCTAGCCGAATTCATACTGACAGGAGCAAGGAAAGCCTCGCACCTACCCGCCTGTGGGAGCGGCGTCCGCCGCGAAAAAGGCTGTGACCAGCCCCCTGTCGCGGCTGGAATGCCGCTCCCACAGCAGCGTTGAGCTCGAAGCTCATAGCCTCCTAAGACCCGGTCGCCGCCCCGATATCATAGTAGGTCGGTGCACCCGGCCCCACCGGCATGCCCAGCAGGAAGACCCAGACAAAGAACAGGGTGATCCAGCTGATCAGGAAGAAGATGCTGAAGGGAAGCATCATGGCAATGATGGTACCGATACCCGTGTTGCGGTCGTACTTGACCATGAAGGCCATGATCAGGCCAAAGTAACTCATCATCGGCGTGATGATATTGGTGGTGGAATCACCAATCCGGTAAGCCGCCTGAATCACCTCGGGACTGTAGCCGATCAGCATCAGCATGGGCACGAAGATGGGGGCGGTAACCGCCCATTGAGCCGAGGCACTCCCCAGGCTCAGGTTGACCATGCCGCACATCAGGATAAAGAACAGGAATACCAGCGGCCCGGTCAGACCAATATTCTGCAGGCCGTTGGCCCCCATCACCGCGAGGATCCGCCCGAGGTTGGTCTCACCGAAGATGGACACAAACTGAGCCGCGAAAAACACCAGAACGATATACAGGCCCAGGGTACTCATGGCACTGGCCATGGCATTGACCACATCCTGGTCATTGCGCATCTGCCCCGTTACCACACCGAAGACCACACCCGGCACCAGGAAAAAAGCGAAAATCAGGGCAACAATGCCGTTGAGGAAGGGTGAATGGGCCACCTCCCCGGTCTCGGGATGCCGCAAAACACCCCACTCGGGCACCACCGAGAGGGCAAACAGGCCCAGCATGCCCAGAGCTGCAATGCCGGCCCACTTCATGCCCCGGCGCTCTTCAGGAGTAATCGGATCCAGACTGGTTTCGTCGCTGAGATCCTCCGAGGCATTGGAGGGATCGTATTCACCCAGTTTGGGCTCCACGATCTTCACCGTCACAAAGGTCCCGACCGCGGTGATCACGAACGTGGAGATGATCATGAAGAAATAGTTGGCAGTGGCATCCACCCGATAGCTCTCATCGATGAGCTGCGCGGCTTCCTGGGTAATGCCGGCCAGCAAGGGGTCGATGGTGCCCAGCAATAGATTGGCACTGTAACCCCCGGACACACCGGCAAAAGCCGCCGCCATGCCTGCCAATGGGTGACGACCCAGACCGAGAAAGATAAGCCCGGCCAGAGGAATGAGCACCACATAGCCCATTTCCGAGGCGGTATTGGAGATTATCCCGGAGAACACCAGTGCGGCGACAATCAACTTTGGCGGCGCCTTCATGACAATGGAACGGATCACCGCGCTCAGGAGACCGGACTTGTCCGCCACCCCCACCCCGAGCAAGGCCACCAGCACCACACCCAGAGGGGCAAAGCCAACGAAATTCGAGACCAGGTTCTCCACCAGCCAGCGCAGACCATCTCCATTGAGGAGACTGTTGGCCTGGATCTCACCAACGGCGCCAGGCCGCGGATCCTCCACCGACAGGTCAAAAAAGCCCACCACACCACTGATCAGGATCATCAATACGCAGAGAATCGCGAACAATGTCACCGGATGAGGGAGGAGATTCCCCAGCCACTCGACCGTGTCGAGAAAGCGGGTGAACCAGCCGCGATCTTCCATTCGGGGTTTCTGCGGACTTGTCTGGGTGTTGGGGCCTTGCTCACTCATGGAAATCTTACCCTGTTGCAAATGAGGCCATGAGACCCGAACAGTGCGGGTCGAGTCGTGGATTCAAAGGCGGGATGCTACCGGGGGTGGCAAGGCGCGGCAAGCAGTAGCCGACGGTCGTCCACCGCCGCGACCACCGGCGGGAGGGCCTCAGTGGGGTGCATTGCCTCGCCGGCCTGATAGAATCAGTGGAGAGTGCACGACAAATACTGAATGGCGGCTGATCGCCGGGAATCACAAAAGGAGAAGCTCATGTCCGACTGGCGCAAGGATCTCAAGAGGGTGATCGAAGAGGAGATGCAGTCACCTCCGCAAATGTCTCACGCCTCCGTGGAACACGCCAGGCGGCAGATATCGAACTTCATCAGCCGGACGGCCATTCCCGCATTGGAGGCCCTGAAGGAGGAGCTGGAGCAATATGACCGACGCTGCGAGATCGAGCGGCGTGACTATCAGGTTGCTCTGACGGTATTTCACGCCGACGAGGAAGAGTTTTCCTATGTGGTGCGGGGCCGCGCCTACCACCGCATGTTTTTCGCTTTCCCGGAATTGGGTGATCCGGGCAAGGAAAGTCACATCGTGCGCGCCGAAGTGAGCCTCGGCCGCGACAGCAGCCATGGCGCCCATACGTCCGAGATTACCCGGGAAACCATCATCCGGGATTTCATCCGCGAATACGCCCGCTGGCTGGGCAAGCGCGAAGTCCAGTAAGGCATTCCTAAATGGCGTATGCCCGAGCCCTTAGACCCAGGCATACGCCTTCCTGGTGGTCTGGTTCTGGGGCCAGCCCCGGTTCCAGGGAGCCTCTGATCAATCCATTAATGGATTGATCAGAGGCTCCCTAGCTAAGGGACTCCTTGACTGCCGCAATGACTTCGTCGGCCTGATCCAGGGTCATCCCTGGGAACATGGGCAGGGAGAAGCAACTCTCGGCCACCGACTCACATACGGGCAGACTCAGAGACTGATATCGATCACCGCAGACTGCCTGCCTGTGCAGGGGGATGGGATAATAAATCGCCGTGCCAATGCCCGCCTGCCCCAGCCGCTTACGAACCCTGTCGCGGCCTTCAACCTGCACCGTGTACTGTCCATAAACCTGGTAATGGCGGTCCCCCGCTTCGGGAAGGCGAATTGGCAGGCCCGACAGGCCCTCCTGGTAACGAGCGGCGATCTCTCGGCGTGACTGATTGAAATCCTCCAGATGGCGAAGCTTGACCCGGAGCGCCGCCGCCTGCACTTCATCAAGGCGGCTGTTGAAGCCCACAACATCGTGGTGGTAACGCACCGCACTGCCATGACTGCGCAAGACCCGAATACGCTCGGCCATTTCGGGGTCGTCCGTGGTGACCAAGCCACCATCGCCATACCCGCCCAGGTTCTTGGTCGGGAAGAAGCTGAAGCAGCCGCTGTGACCAAAACTGCCCACCGGGCGGTCATCAAAACGGGCACCGAAAGCCTGAGCACAGTCTTCGATGACCTTTAGCCCATGTTTCTCGGCCACTGCCATGATCCGGTCCATGTCCTGGGCCAAACCAAAGAGGTGCACCGGCATGATGGCGCGCGTACGCTCGGTGACGGCTTCTTCCAGCAAGGACTCGTCCAGATTCATGCTGTCCCGGCGGATATCCACGAACACCGGGGTGGCACCGCAATACAGGATCGCTTCCACTCCGGCGATGAAGGAAAAAGGTGAGGTAATGACCTCATCCCCCGGACCCACACCGGCAGCCAGAAGCGAGAGATGCAAGGCATCGGTACCCGAGGCCACACCAATCGCCTCCGACACACCATGATAGTCCGCGACTTCTTCCTCGAAGGCCCTGACGTGCTGACCAAGGATGAACTGTCCGCTATCCAGAACGGCGCGGGTCTCGGCATGAACTTCCGCAGCCACCTGTTCATGCTGGGGCTTGGGATCAAAAAGCGGAACCATCAGGACTCCTTCTTGGATTTCTTGCCTACCAGAGAGCTGCGAGAAAAAACGGGCTCTCGGGTCTCCGGGTGAGTGTCATGGGTAACGTGCCCTTCATGGGTGTCGACGGCCTGATCAATGGACAGGGGCTCCATGGGCGCACGATCAGGACGCACCACCTCCATGATGTGATGTGCCGTTGCCAGAGCAGCCTTGCCATCCTGACCCGTGACCATCGGCATTTGCCCGGAACGTACCGCAGTCAGAAAGGCTTCAACTTCCGAGCGCAGGATATCCTGATTATCGCAACGGATTTCCTCAACGGCGATATCACCCTTCTCACCGCTGGCACGATGCTGAATGAGCAGATCCTTCGCATGCAGGTCCAATACCGTATAGGCATTGTGCTGGAACAGATGCAGGGTTCTCTGGGGCTGGGTACTGGCCCGGCTGGCAGTAAGATTGGCCACCGCGCCATTCTCGAAATGAATCACGGCATTGACGAGATCCAGGGCATCGGAAAACACCGACACGCCCTTGGCCTCAATCTGACGCACCGGTGACGGAATCAGGGCGTGAACCAGATCAATGTCATGAATCATCAGATCCAGTACAACACTCACATCCACGTTGCGCTTGGGGAATGGCGTCAAGCGGTGGGACTCAACGTAGTCGGGTGTGCGCAGATTGTCCGGCAGAGCCTGGAAAGCGGGGTTGAACCGTTCCAGGTGTCCGACCTGCAAGGTCACGCCATTGGCCGCCGCCAGATCGATCAACTCCTGGGCCTGTCCAACCGACTCAGTGATCGGCTTCTCCACCAGGACATGGATGCCCGCCTCGATCAGGTCCTTGGCCACCTGATAGTGGGCATTGGCAGGCACGACTACGCTGGCCACATCCACTTTGCCGATCAGTTCCCGATGATCCCGCAACCAGGGGACCTCATACTCCACAGCCGCCCGTTCGCCGTGCATTTCATTGTGATCGGCGACCGCCACCAGTTCGCAACCTGGCAGGGTTGCGTACTTCTCGGCGTGGAATGAGCCGTAGTAGCCCACGCCCACCACCGCGGCCCGAAGGGTTGATTGGTCCGTTTCCGCAATCACACAAGCTCCAGTTGTTCATTCGAAGTCAGACCGGCATTATACGTGACTGCCAAAGCCCTGACATTCATCAGCCGGAACAGAATAATGCCGGAGATCAAGAAAACCGGGCTCATCAGCGGTCCTTTGATAGCACTTGCCCTTTTCCTGCTATGCCACCGCCAGGGATTGCCGATCGAGGCCTGCTGGACCGCCGCAGTGACGGGGCTTTGCGCGACCTGGTGGATTTCCGAAGCCCTGCCCATTCCCGCCACCTCCATCATCCCCTTTGCCGCCTTCCCCTTGCTCGGGGTGCTGCCCCATGGCGAGGTGGCCCAGGCCTATGGGCACAGCCTGATCCTGCTGCTGCTTGGGGGCTTCATCCTGTCAACCGCCATGGAGCGAAATAACGCCCACCGGCGCCTGGCCCTGGGCATGGTGACCCTGGTCGGTGGCCAGGGCGGGGCAAGACTACTGCTGGGCTTCATGCTCGCCAGCGGCCTGCTGAGCATGTGGATATCCAATACCGCCACTGTTCTGATGCTGTTGCCGGTAGCGCTGGCGGTGCTCAAGGGCTGCGATGACAGGCGCGTGGCCATCCCCCTGTTGCTGGGCATGGCCTGGGCGGCCAGCATCGGCGGTCTGGGCACCCCCATTGGGACGCCCCCCAACGTCATCTTCATGGGCGTCTACACCGAGATGACCGGCGAGGAAATCTCATTCCTGGACTGGATGCGCATTGGCGTCCCCACGTCCCTGCTCCTGATTCTGATCACCTGGCTCTTCCTGGGTTGGCGGATGCCGCAGGGGGAGAAACTGGAGATCGAGCGTCTGGGCCCCTGGCAGCCGGCCGAGCGCCGGGTGCTGGCACTCTTTGCCCTGGCTGCCCTGGCCTGGATGACCCGCACCGATCCCCTGGGCGGTTGGTCGGCCTGGCTGCCCATGCCCGGCTACACCGGGGATGCAACCGTGGCCCTGACCGTGGTCGTGCTGTGCTTTCTTGTGCCGGACGGACGCGGCAGCCGGGTACTGGACTGGAAAACCGCCGAAGGCATTCCCTGGGGGCTGCTGATTCTGTTCGGCGGTGGCATTGCCATTGCCAAGGCCTTCGAAGCCAGCGGCCTGAGTACCAGCCTGGGCGAGGCCATTGCCGCCTACACCCACTGGCCCCTGGCGGTCCTGGTCCTGGGCATTTGCCTGACCATCACCTTCATGACCGAGACCACCTCGAACACGGCCACGGCAACACTGATGATGCCGGTCATGGCTGCCACCGCCCTGGCGGCAGGCATTGATCCCCTGCTGCTGATGATTCCCGCTGCCATGAGCGCCAGCTGCGCTTTCATGATGCCGGTGGCGACGGCCCCGAACGCGGTCATTTTCGGGACCGGGCGGGTGCCGATCCGCAGCATGGCGCTGAGAGGCTTGGGACTTAATCTGGTTGGGGCGGTGGTCATTACCGCCATGACCGTCAAGCTGTTGCCCTTCTAGGGAATTCCTTGAATGGAGAACGGTCATGCAATCTGATCTGGACGCCCTTCTCGGTAGACTTCGGGAAGAAGTGAGCGCGGCCATGAAGCAGGAAGGCCTTCCGGCGGCGGAAGAAATGGCCCGGCTGGCAACAGACTATCGCTCCTGGGCGAGAATGGCCCATGCCCCGGCCCGCGCCCGCCGCATCGCCGAACAGCTGGCCTTCCACAATCGGGTCTACGCCGATGAGGCCACACTGGAGCGATTATCGCTGGCGGTAACGGCAATGTTGGCCGAACTCTACGAGAGCCGCCTGGCCTGAGCCGGGCCAAGGCCCCGTTCCTGACTCACTCCGGCCAGTAATAGACCACCACGGCCGCGAGAACCGCATACATGGCGGCCTGTCCGTACCACAACCACCACCGCTCCCGCACCGTCCCCCAGAAGCTCAGGGCCGCCACGACGGTTACACCGGTGAATATCACGGCATGCACCACCAGATTGGGAATCTCTTCCCTGATATAGTCATAATGGGCATTCAGCCCATACAAGAACAACACCACGACCAATCCGATCCAGATGGCAAAACTGGACCCCATGATGATGCCGTTGAGTACTGCCAGGGGTTTCATTGAAGGAGGCCTCGCGGGGTTGACGGCGGATTTGCCGCCGCAATTATCCGTATTGGGGCGGACATTGCAACGGGAGCCATCGGCACAGCACTGGAACTCGAAATCCCTGTCAGGTTCCAATATGCTGACCAATAACGACTACTGACGGGGCCACGCCCCTGAGAACAACGGACCGGAGTAACGACTTCATGCGGCAACTCCTGCAGGCCTTTCTGACCGCCTTGATACTGAGCGGACTGCTCACCAGCCCCGTGCTCGCCGAGGAAAACGGCGACAAGGACATGGATGTCTGCCATGTGGGCCACACGGATGAATCCACGCCACGCCCACTGAAACCCAGTGACCAGCAACTTTTCCTGGACCGACTGATCACCGGGCTGCTGGAGCGACACCATTTCGCGGCGCGGGAATTCACGGCGGAAATGGCGTCGGAAGTGTTCGACAACTATCTTGACCGCATCGACCCCGGCCGCTTCTACCTGCTGGCCGACGATGTGGAGGAGTTTCAGGCGCGTCACGCCGAATTGGTCCGCGAGGGCGGCGATAACGGCAGCGGCGATCGGGTGAAATTGGCCTTTGAGCTGTTTGAACGCCTCCGTGATCGCCTGGAGGAGCGGCTGGAGTATACCCTGGCCTTCCTCGAGCAGAAGCCGGATTTCGACGCCGATGAGACCATGCTGGTTGATCGGAGTGACGCGGATTGGGCCGAGTCCTCCGAGGCACTTGACGAGGTCTGGCGCAAGCGCCTGAAGAACGATGCCCTCGGTCTGGTACTGGCCGAGCGGGATTGGGAAGACATCAACGACACCCTCACCCGCCGCTACCAGAATCTTCGGCGCACGGTCAGCCAAAGCAGTCAGAATGACATCTTTGAGACCTTCATGAACGCCCACGCTCATGCGCTCGATCCCCACACTGCCTATTTCTCACCACGAGAGGCGGAAGAGTTCGAGATGCGTATGAGTCTCAGCCTGGAAGGGATCGGTGCGGCCCTTCAAAGCAGGGACGAGTACGTGACCATCACCGAAATTCTTTCCGGCGGGCCCGCCGACCAGGACGGCACCCTGCGCCCCCAGGATCGGATCACCGGCGTGGCCGCACGTGAGTACTGCGACATGCAGGATATCGTCGGCTGGCGAACCGATGACGCCGTCCAGCTAATCAGGGGCCCTGAAGGTACCAAGGTACGCCTGCGCTACCTGCCGGCGGATGCCGTGCCAGGCGACCCGGAAAAGACCATTGAGTTGGTGCGCAGCGAGGTCCAGCTCGACCAACAGGCCGCGCGCAAGGACATCCGAGAGATTGGAGAGGGCGACGATAGCTACCGGGTGGGGGTAATCCACATTCCGACCTTCTACATGGATTTCCAGGCCCGTCGCGAGGGGCGCGAGGATTACCGCAGCACCACTCGGGATGTTCGCCGCCTGCTGGCCGAATTGAAGGAATCCGAGGTGGACGCGGTACTGGTGGATCTGCGCAATAATGGCGGTGGATCCCTGATGGAGGCCACTGAGCTGGCAGGCCTTTTCCTGGACGGTGGACCGGTGGTGCAGCTCATGGACACCCGAGGCGAGCTGGAAATTGCCGAGACGGCTCCCGGCTCGGTGGAATGGGACGGCCCCCTGGGGGTAATGGTCAATCGCTTCAGCGCCTCGGCGTCCGAGATTTTCTCCGGTGCCATTCAGGACTATGGCCGGGGCGTGGTCATCGGCTCACCGACTTACGGCAAGGGCAGCGTACAGAACCTGCTCGACCTGGAGCGCTGGTTCTCGGACGAGGAGGATGTGGGGCAGCTCAAGTTCACCATCGGGATGTTCTATCGCATCAGCGGCGGCAGTATGCAGCATCGAGGCGTGATTCCGGATGTTGAGCTGCCCTCGGCAGTTTCCCTGGAAGATTATGGCGAAAGCACCAAGGACAACGCCCTGGGATGGGATGAGATCGATCCCGCCAGCTATGACGGTGAATGGCTGCCTCAGTCACTGGTGGCGCAGTTGAGCGAGCTGCATGAAGAGCGGTCGGCGCGAGACATCGATTTCAGCGCCCTGGTGGACGATATTCGCGTCTACCGGGAGGCCCAGGAGCGCAAGCATGTCTCACTCAATATCGAAGAACGCCGAAAGGAGCAGGAGCAGGCCCGTGAACGTCGCCTGGCCCAGGAGAATGTTCGCCGCGCAGCCCGTGGTGAAGCGGCGCTCCAGGATCTGGACGAAGTGGAAGAAGGCAGCGGTGACCCGGACATCCTGCTGACTGAAAGTACCCGGATTGTGGCCGACCTTGCTCGTCTGCTTGGTGACTACGAGGACCATGAGGGCCGTTTCGCCGCCCGTCTGCTCGCGATCAAGACGGACGAGTAGCAGCGCCAAACGGAGCCCGACGCGGATTTGTCACTGATCCGCGTCGAGCTTTTCCTCAACCGCGGCAGGGGGAGCCCCCAGCATGGCTTCCCTGAGATCCCAAAGGTCCCATTCCAGCACATTAACCGGCAGTGGCGTGGAATCTCCAACCACTTCCGAGCCTTCAGCGGAAATACTCGGTTGCAGATGGTCCATGGACTTCATGTCCGGCGCGGTCTGCTTCGCCTCTTTGTATTTCACCATCCCGGCCAGATAGCGGGCACGACGGCGGACTTTTTCCGGGCGTTCCCGGTCGCTCCGCCAACGGCCTTCCACTTCACGAATCTGACGCATGATTTTCAGGCACTCGTCCGTGGGCCCGAAGTAGGCTTCATGCACCGGTTTTCGGCGGGCACTACGGGCCATGTCGGCGATGCTGTCCTTGCGAAAACGAAGATAGAGATACTGGGCCAGGGCAATGGCCGCGAGATTGACCTGCCGCCTGCCTTCAACACTCAACCCGATAAATGTCGGTGGTTCTCGACCTTGAACCTCCCGAATTCTGTTGCGAAGGTCGGACATCTGGGCATCGACAGGCTTTAGCTCATCGGCTATTCCGGCGAGCGTCTCGGTCAACCGTTTGCGCTTGAAGTAGTGCCAGATACGCTGGGAGCGGGAAAGCTCCTCCTGCAACTTGCGGCGACGCTGCTCAATCTCCTCCTGCTCTGCCGCCAAATCCTCCAGGCTGCGCTCAAGTTCGGTCGCCTCCCGTTCCTGTTCCTGGCGATAGCGGGCCAGCATCTGCTGACGCTCTTCCTGCTCCATGTGCCTGCTCAGCTCCTTGACCAGGTTGACCAATTCCCGGTGGCAGGCAAACCAGATCTCACGCAGCTGATAGTAAACAATGGCATTTTGAGCACGATCAGGGTCGGCCAGCATCTCTTCCAGGGCCTGAATCTTGCTCTCATTGGCAGCGCCCCGCGCCTCAAGTTCGCGAACCTGCTCATCCAGGCGTGTCGCCTTCTCCCTGAGCTGCTCCAGCTCTTCGCTCAGCTGGCGGCTCCTGGCACGTTCGGCATTGAGCTGCGGATTGCTTGGAGGTTCAATTTGACGCTCTTCAGGTACCGGCACCGTAAACAGGCGACCAATTACCGGCAACTGGCTTAACCACTCTCGCATGGCAGCTTCCTTTTGCAGCCACGGGACCCGACAGTCCCCTCCCAATTGTGGCCACTTTGATGGGAAAAACCACCCGTGACCATCCAGCAAAGCCTTAAAATGCCATTTCCTGCTGACCCAGTCGATGCCCCTTCTCGAGACAGAACTCCAGCCATTTGTAGAACATCTGATTTCGGGCCCATCGCTCCTGAATCTCCTCGCCCCCAGGGGTTACCCACGGCCGCAATAGGCGATGGCGATGAAATTCACAGCAGGAAGTCACTTCAGCCATGCGGGCATCCTGGTAGATGCGCACCACCAGATCCGGATCCGGCAGCAAACCGTGCTCGGAATCGAACCAATAGGTCAGCCGCAGTGTCGCTGTGTAGCGGCACCGCTCCAGCGTCTCAAGGTGCAGCACAGGGTCCGCGACAACATGGGAACGGGCACGGGCTGGGGGATCATCCAGGGGCTCAATCAGCTGGGCCAATCTGCGATAATTGCTCTCATAGAGCGCCATGAGGCCGGCAAAGCTGCGTCTCGGTACCAGGCGGATCCCCTGCTTGTCGGTCTGGATTAGCATGGTGCCAATATATCACAGCCAATTCACTGCACTGCCCAAGGAGATTCCCTTGTCAATCAAGGATGTAGCCACCACCCCCTTTGATGACCAGAAACCTGGCACTGCGGGACTACGCAAGCCGGTCAGTCGATTTCAGACGCCCCATTACCTGGAAAACTTCGTGCAGGCGGTATTCGACTCAGTGCCGTCACTGAAAGGTGGCCGCCTGGTTGTCGGCGGCGACGGACGCTATTTCAACGATCAGGCCGCCGACACCATCCTTCGCATGGCGGCCGCCAACGGGGTCGAGCAGGTAATTATCGGATGTCAGGCCCTGCTTTCGACACCGGCAGCCGCTCATCTGATCGCTCAGGAATCGGCGGCCGGTGGCTTTCTGCTCACTGCCAGCCACAATCCCGGTGGCCCCGATGGGGACTTCGGTATCAAGTTCAATATCGCGGGTGGTGGACAGGCGCCGGCGGAACTGACTGACAGAATCCATACGCGCAGCCGTGAGATCCGGCAGTACCACATCTCCGACCAGACCTGCCCGGGTTTTGCCGAAATCGGCGAAAGCCGTCTCGAGGACATGATGATTCGAGTGGTCGACCCGGTGGCGGAACACGTCAACCTGATGGCGCGGTGTTTCGATTTCGATGCCATCCGGGACTGGCTCCACAACAAACCCAGGCGTTTTGTTTTCGACGCCATGCACGCTGTTACCGGCCCCTACGCCCGGGAGATATTCGTCCATCAATTGGGACTGAGTGAAGATGTTGTCCGCAATGGGCAGCCCAAACCGGATTTCAACGGCAGCCACCCCGACCCCAACCCCCATGACGCGCATGCCTTCCTGGAGGCCTTTCAGGCCCTGCCGGAAGGCGAAATCGGCGCCGCCTCGGATGGCGATGGGGATCGGAATATGATCCTGGGCCGTCAGAATGGCCGAGCGCTGGTAGTGTCGCCTTGTGACAGCCTGGCGGTGATTGCCGCCAACCACCACTGCATACCGGCACTGGCTGACGGGCTCAAGGGTGTGGCCCGCTCCATGCCGACCAGCCGTGCCCTGGACCGGGTCGCCCAGGAACTCGGCATTCCCTGCCACGAAACCCCAACGGGTTGGCGCTTCTTCGCCAGTCTGTTGGACGGCGGTTATATTCGCCTTTGCGGTGAAGAGAGTTTTGGGACCAGCAGCGACCACGTTCGAGAGAAGGATGGACTCTGGGCCGTGCTGGCCTGGCTGCAAATCCTCGCCAGCCGGGACATGACCGTGGCGGAACTGCTGGACGAGCACTGGTCCCGCTTTGGCCGCGACTACTTTGCCCGCCACGACTTCAATCTCAGCATTGAACAGGGCCAGGCTGTGATGGAGCGACTCTCGACCCTGGTCGAAGCCGGCGAATACCGGGACTGTCCGGTGGATCGCTTCGATTATACCGACCCAGTCAGTGGCCACCGGGTGGAGGCTCAAGGATACCGCCTGTTCACCGACAACGGCCGCGCCGTCTTCAGGCTGTCGGGAACCGGCACTCGGGGGGCAACGCTGCGAATTTATCTTGAGCAGCACATGCCTGCCCAGGAAGACTGCCGGCAGGACATGGTCACCGTTCTCGAGCCCATGCGGGCCCTGGCCAGCGAGGCGGCGCAGCTTGAGGCACTGACCGGAAAGCCCCGGGCCGACCAGGTAATCTGATCACCCACAGATGCCCCTCGCATTTATATAAGGATGTGTTAAAGTGAAAGTCCTGGCGGTGATCATCAGCTGCGCTGAACCTTCAGGTCCAACCGCCAGTCAAGGAGTTCATGGGCCACCCCGGAGGGCGTGGTCTGATTGTAGGCGCATTTTCAAGCGAGGCTGCGATGGAACTCGATCCCGTTCTCCTCTCCCGCATCCAGTTCGCCTTCGTGGTGAGCTTCCATGCCATATTCCCGGTATTCACCATTGGCCTGGCGGCCTTCATTGCCTACCTGGAAGCCCTGCTCTATCGCACCCGCAACCCGGTCTATGAGGAACTTGCCCGCTTCTGGACCAAAGTATTTGCGGTCGTCTTTGGCATGGGCGTGGTGTCGGGCATTGTGATGGCCTTCCAGTTCGGTACCAACTGGAGCGCTTTCTCCTATGCCTCGGCCAACTTCCTGGGTCCGGTACTGAGCTACGAAGTGGTCACCGCCTTCTTCCTGGAAGCGGTCTTCCTCGGTGTGCTGCTGTTCGGCCGCAACAAGGTACCACCGGGCACACATCTATTCGCAGCCTGCATGGTGGCGGTTGGCACCTTCATTTCGTCCTTCTGGATTCTGTCCGCCAACAGCTGGATGCAGACCCCTGCCGGCGTCGAGTTGCAGGACGGTATCTTCCAGATGACCTCCTGGGGTGAAGCCATCTTCAATCCCTCCTTCGGCCTGCGCTTCCTGCACTTTGCCCTGGCTGCTTTCCTCACCGCCGGATTTGTCGTCCTGGGCATCTCCGCCTGGTATCTGCGCAAGGGCAAGGCCACCACCAGCAGCCGCAAGGCCTTGTCAATGACGGTGGTGCTGATGGCCGTGCTCGCACCCACCCAGCTGGTGGTGGGTGACCTGCATGGCCTGGATACCTTCGAGCACCAACCGGAAAAAGTGGCCGCCATGGAGGGGATCTGGGAAACCCAGGAAGGTGCGCCGCTGCTGCTGTTCGCCATACCCAGCCAACGCGGCGAGCGCAATTATCTGGAAATCGGCATTCCCAAAGGCGCCAGTCTGATTCTCACTCACGAACTGGATGGCGAGGTACCAGGGCTGAAGGAATGGGCCCCGGAGGACCGCCCCCATGTCCCCACCGTGTTCTGGAGCTTCCGCATCATGGTGGGTCTGGGCCTTTTGATGATCATCGCGGCCCTGGCCGGCCTGGTGCAGTTGCTTCGGGGCACGCTGTATGACTCGCCCCGCCTGCTCAAGCTGTATACCTGGATGATTCCGGCCCCCTTCGTGGCGGTGCTTGCAGGCTGGTTCGTGACCGAAGTGGGCCGTCAGCCCTGGCTGGTTCACGGCATCATGCGAGTCGAGGAAGGCATCACCCCCTCCCTGACCGGGGGGATGGCCCTCTTCACTCTGATTGGCTTTGTGCTCGTGTATGCGGTGGTCTTCCTGGCCGGTGTCTATTACCTGAGTCGGGTGATGAAGTCTGGCCCGGAATCCTTTACCCGGGAAAGCGAGGAAAGCGGGGTCGCGAAGCGCCCCCTGTCCACCGTCGACACCAGCTTTGAAGATCAACCCTGGGACCTCCCGGGAAAGCGTTAAGAGGATCTAACAATGGAACTGATCGACCTGACCATGATCTGGATCCTGATTCTCGGCTTCGGGGTCCTGATGTACGTCCTCATGGACGGATTCGACCTGGGGGTAGGCATTCTCTTTCCCTTTGCCCCCAGCGACCGGGCACGCGACGACATGATGAACTCGGTGGCACCGGTCTGGGACGGTAATGAAACCTGGCTTCTTCTGGGAGGCGCTGGCCTGCTGGCGGCCTTCCCGCTGGTCTATACCGTGTTCCTGCCGGCCCTCTACATCGGTGTCTTTCTCTTGCTGGCGGGCCTGATCTTCCGCGGCATCGCCTTCGAGTTCCGCTTCAAGGCCAACCGCTCCCGTTACCTCTGGGATCATTCCTTCAATATCGGCTCCACGGTGGCCGCCTTTGCCCAGGGTGCAGTGGTGGGGGCCTATATCCAGGGCTTTGAAACCGAAGGCTTTCAATATGTAGGCGGCCCATTCGACTGGCTCACGCCCTTCACCATCATGACTGGCCTGGGCGTGGTCACGGGCTATGCCCTGCTCGGCGCGACCTGGACCATATTGAAGACCGAGGGTGAAACCCAGGCCTGGGCCTGGCGAATCACGCCCTGGTTGCTGGCAGGCATGCTGGCCTTCTTTGTCGTGGTCAGCGTGTGGACCCCGTTGGCCAACGAACGCGTCTTCAATCGCTGGTTCGATAACGCCCACATACTATGGATCTTCCCGCTGGCCACTCTCCTGGTCTGCTGGTGGCTGTACAGCGCCATTCGCCGACGTCTGGAAGGCACCCCATTCGTGGCCACCATGACGCTTTTCGTGTTGTTCTACATCGGCCTGTTGATCAGCATGTGGCCCTATGCCGTACCCCCGGAACACACCTTCTGGGATGCGGCCTCCGATCCCGGATCGCAGCTGTTCCTGCTCCTGGGCTTCCTGTTCGTGATTCCCTTCGTGCTGGGCTACACGGCCTGGACCTATTGGATATTCCGGGGCAAAGTCAGCAGTGATGCTGGCTACCACTGACAATTTGCTGACCGCCTCTCCCGAAGCAATTGAGGGAAGCCAACACGGGAGCAAGGTCCAGTGACCCCGTCACTCGCGGCCATACGGCATGACAAGGACTCTCGTCGCCAGCGCCGGGAAGATGGGCAATGGCTGGATGGGCAGGCCGCAGCTCGTCCTCGCCTGGGCATTGCCCTGCTGGTAGGCCTGGACGCCGTCTGGCTGGTAAGTTTTTTCCTGCTGCTCGCCCAGATCCTGGACCATATTGCCTTTGCCCGGCCTGAGCTCGAAGACAGCCGCCTGCTGCTGGGCCTGGGCCTGCTCAGCGGCATCGCCCTGCTCCGCCATGCCTTGCGCGTGCACATTGAGCAGATGAGCCTGACGCTGGGATCCGAGACCGTGGATCGTCTGCAAAGGCAGGCCACCCGCAATGCCATGGACCCGGTCTGCAGACGCCGACTGGAAGAGTCCACTGCCAGTCTGGTCAATCGACTCCAGGGCGACATGGACGCCCTGCTCCCCTGGTATCGGGAATACTGGCCCGCGCGCATCCAGGCCGTGGCCCAGCCTTTGATCATTTTGGTGGTGGTATTCAGTCTCGACTGGCTGGCTGGCCTGTTGCTACTGTTCACCGCCCCCTTGATTCCCCTGTTCAGCGCACTGATTGGCCTGGGAACCGCTTCCCTGGCTGAAGAGAGGCGGCAGGAACTGGAACGCCTCGGTGGCCATTTCCTGGACCGCCTGAGAGCGCTATCCACACTGCGACTGATGCGGGCCGGAGCACGGGCAGGGATGGCCGTGGGACAGGCTGCCGAGAACTACCGCCGACGCAGCATGGAGGTATTGAGAGTCGCCTTTCTGTCATCGGCCGTACTGGAATTTTTCAGTGCCGTGGCCATCGCCACGGTAGCCATCTACATAGGACTGGGCCTGCTTGACTTCATCCAATTCGGACCGGCGCCGGACCTGGATTTTCGTGCCGGTCTGGCCATCCTGTTGCTGGCCCCGGAGTACTTCCAGCCGTTGCGACGGCTGGCCGCCGGCTATCATGAACGGGCCGCCGCCCTGACAGCCGCCGCTCGAATCCGCCCCTTGCTCCAGCCATCGACAGGCAGTCACGACGCCAGGCCTGACAGTACTCCGACGATCAACGGCCCCATCCACCTGACAGTGGAACAGCTCAGCCTCTCGGCGGGGCCGGATGCAGAATCAGCCCTGATTCAGGGACTGGACTTTCAGCTGCCCGCTGGCGAATGGCTGGCCATCACTGGTCCCTCGGGCAGCGGTAAATCCACCCTGGCCGCCGCCGTGCTGGGCTGGCAGCAACCCCTGTCGGGCCGGATTCTTCTCGATGGCCAGTCCCTCGATGAAATTCCTCTTGCCGTGCGACGCCAGCGCCTGGCCTGGCTGGGGCAGCAACCTCATCTATTGCCCGCCAGCCTGGCCGCCAATCTCGACCCTGGTGGTGAGCACGGTGTGGCAGAGCACTGGCGGGTACTGCATCGGGTCGGACTCGCCGACCTCCCGGATCTCCTGCCTCGAGGTCTGCAAAGCAAGCTGGGGGAGCGTGGTGCCGGCATTTCCGGTGGCGAAGCCCAGCGCATCGCCCTGGCCCGTGCCCTGCTGGGCCGGCCGGGGCTGCTGATCCTGGATGAGCCCACCGCCAGCCTGGATCCGGACAATGAAGCGCTGATCCTGCAGGCGCTGCGTGAACAGGCTGGAGACTGCAGCATCCTCATGTTCACCCATAGCCGCGCCGCCGCTGAGGCTGCCGATCGCTGCCTGGTGCTTCGGGACGGGAGCTTGCGAGATGACTAACCGCCGGCTCCTGAAGTATTTGCTCCGGGATTTGCCCAAAGGGCAGCGGCGCTGGCTGTTCGGCGGCCTGCTGCTGGCACTCACCACGGCCTTGTCCACGCTGGGCCTGGTTGCCGCGGCTGGCTGGCTGATCACTGCCTGCGCCCTGGCCGGTGCCGCCGGCGGCGCGGTGATGACGGTCGAGATTTTCTTTCCCGGCGCCCTGATCCGTTTCTTCGCGGTCAGCCGGACCGTGTCGCGGTACCTGGAGCGGCTGGTGGTCCATGAAGCGGTTTTCCGGATACTCGGCCGTCTCCGTCAGGCCTTGTTCACCCAGCAAATGCAGCGCCCCTTTGCCAGCCTGTCGGGGCTCCGCGACGGCCCCTTGCTGACCCGCTTGATGGTGGATGTTGAACGACTGGAACATTTTCACGCTGGCCTGCTGCTACCACTGAGCAGTTTCTTCACGGCCGTGCTCCTGCTGGCCCTGACGGCCTGGATCGTGAGTGGTGCCACCGCCGCGATGGTCATCCTGTTGCTCGGCGTTGGCGTGTTGCTGCTCATGATCGCCTTCATGGTTCAGCACGGCCGCCGTGACGCCAGCCTGGCACTGGCTCAGGCTCGAGCCAATACCCGCTTGCATGACCTTCTGGCCGCTCACCGGGAACTTCAGTTCGCGGATCCGTCTGAACAGAATCTGGAGCAGTGGCTCGACCAGGCGAGCAGCCATCGGCAAGAAGAAAAAAACCTGGCCGATGGAGCTGCCCGCAACGACAGCCGAATCCAGCTCCTGTTCAGTCTCGGCCTGGTTGGCCTGACGCTGATCAGTACCCACAGCGCCCACGTGCAACAACAGGCGACTGCCCTGCCCTGGTGGGTCCTGGTCCTGCTCGGCCTGGTTGCTCTCGCTGGACTGGCCACCGGCCTGGTCCCCGCCCTGCGACGCTGGGCCATGGTTAGAGTGGCCGCTCACCGTCTGGCCCCGGCGACCCGTACCAGTCCTTCGATAAACAGCCCAATGGCGGCGCAAGGAGAAAGGCATGGACCGGTTGCCTGGCAGCTCGAGGGCGTCACCCTGGCGCGGGGTCTGAGTGATAGGCCGGTGCTTGATTGGGTAAACCTGCAGCTGCCGGCCGGCGAACGCTGGAGCATTGTCGGCGATAGTGGCGCCGGCAAGTCCCGTCTGGCGGCCCTGCTGGTGGGAGCTCTCTCACCTGATGGGGGCCGGGTACTCATGGATGGGGAGGCGATGAGCCATTGGCCCGAAGCGGCACGCTTCGCCCGCGTGGCACTCCTGGAGCAACGCAGTGTCATCCTGGCTGGCAGCCTCGCAGACAACCTGCGTCTCGGTAACCCTGAGCTGGACCGGGACAGAATGATTCGAGCCCTGCAGGCGACCGGGCTCAGTGAAGCGGGACTCACGCCGGAAACTCGCGTCGGGGAGATGGATCGCACACTGTCCGGCGGTGAAGCACGCCGGGTGGCGCTAATACGCACCGTCTTCTGTGATACGCCGACCCTGATCCTGGACGAGCCCTTTCGAGGATTGGACCGGGGCAGTATCGACAAAGTCAGCGACTGGCTGGTGACGGAAACCCGGGGCCGCGGGTTGATTCTGCTTGACCACCGCCATCATCCGGCCTTGTGCCCCCACGGCCAGCTCCGCCTGAGAAATGGTGGTCTGGAACGGACCTAGCTGTTGGGCTCGAGGTTGTCGTTAAAGGCAAGGGGCGCGGGTTCCGCCTGGCAACGAGCCGGGCCGGTGACAATCCGCGCCACCAACCTTGCCTGACGGCTTTCGCCGGTCTTGCGGAACAGGGATTTCAGCTGGCTTCTGAGGGTATTGGGGGACACCTGGCGCTGGCCGGCGATCTCCTTGAGAGAGTGGCCGGCGGCAAGTTCTTCCATGAGTCGACACTCCGCGGGGGTAAATCCGTAGAGATCCCGCAAGGTCCGCCAACAGAGCTTCACCCGGCAAGCCTCATCGTGAATAAATACCGCCGCAAACACCCGTCGCTCCACCGCCAGCAACTTGTGCTCAGGGTGAACCGGCGTGACCACCAGCAGCAGACGTTGCCCCGCCTGCCTTCCCAGGGCCAGACAGCCGCTCGGGCTGTGCCAGCGCCCCGCTGCCGCACTGGTGGCTTCGGCCAGCAAGCGGCGGAAGGACGCATTCTGCCCGCCGACAGCTTCCAGGCGGCCCTGATGCAAATGCAGCCGATCATCTTCGACGGCAATGCGCTCGGCCTGCCGGGTGGCATGGATCACCCGCCCCTTTTCGTCCAAAAGGAAGAATGGCACAGCGCCACTCTCGCTTGACGCACTCGCCGCACGGTCCACTTGTCGTTGGCGGTTGAAAGCCTGACTGAGCCGGATAATTCTCTGAAGATGGGGCACGAGGGCATTGAAATCCCGGGTCTCGGCCCGGCTGTATGGCCCCTGGCTGCGGGTACGCTGCAAGAGCAGCTGAACACTGTGCGCGTCCCCCTCCCATACGGTGCCCAACATACCGTGGTGGATATCCTGGGGTGCGGCCCAGTCATTGAAGAATTCCGTCCGATAAAAGGTCTCCTGGGGGCAGGAGAAATCCAGACAGGTGGAATAAAAGCGCCCACGATCTTTCCGGGCCAACTCGGGGCGCCAGGGACAGAGATTGACGTAATGGTCCACATAGCGACTGTGGTAGGTCGCATCGATATTGTGCTTGACGCTGTCCAGAACCTGGTCGGCCGCGCGGTTGAGTACCAGCATCCGTCCACTGCGGGAATCCGTGGCTGCCACCAGCTTGCGGATAAAATCGGACCAGAGGCCGGGTTCTGCAGCACAGCGGTAGCCAAGGTCCAGCAAATCCGCCCCGCCGGCGGCGCCGTCCTCGGGAAAAGCAGAAAAAGCCATAGCCTGAGCCACCCCTCAGCATGCCCCCGGAGACAGATCAACCTCCACACTGAAAGTCTAGGCCAGGCAGACCCAATTTTCCATAACTCAGTTGAGTCTATTTTGCGCCGACCCGTGTTTTTGGGCAGGATGATCGCCATATCCTCTGTTTTACCGATCAAACGGGTAAGGAACAGTCTCGCCATGAACAAAGGCATCGCTTTCGAACACCAATCTGGCCCCGGCCCCGCCGTGGTCTTCATCCACGGCTGGACCTGCTGCCGGAACCACTGGCGGGCCCAGCTACAACATCTGGCGGGCCGGCACGAGACCCTGGCAATGGACCTCCCCGGCCACGGCGACAGCGCTCCCGATGACCGGCAGGAGTGGAGCATGGGGGGCTTTGCCCGTGATGTGGTTGAGCTGCTTGGCAAGCTCGACAGTCAGCAGGCCATTCTGGTCGGACACTCCATGGGCGGGACCGTGGCATTGGAAGCTGCTGCCATGGCGCCAGAGCGGGTCATGGGTGTGGTTCTCGCCGATACCTTCCTGATCAACTACGGCGCCATGGACGAGGCCACAATAAATGGATTCTATGAGCCCTTCGCCGAGGATTTCGCCGCCGCCGTGGGTGACCTTGTGAACAACACCACCGGGCCCAAGGCCAGCGAAGCGCTCAAGGCGCGGATTGCCCAGGGCATGGCCGCGGCGGACCCGAGCTGGGCGTTGCCGGCCTGGGCGGCACTGCTGCGCTGGGACCCCAGCGAGTCCTTCGCCAATTACGCCGGTCCGATTCATGCCATTAATTGCCCGCTGATTCCCGGAGCAACCCGTGAACGGCTGGCCCCCTACATGTCCGAGACCATAATTCCCGACACCGGGCATTTTCTCAATCAGGAAGCCCCGGATGCCTTTAACCAGGCCCTGGACAAAGCAATCACGCGTATTGCCGAACGTCACCCAAACGGGTGATGCGACCTCTGATTGGGGATACTAGAGTTTCAACCTGAAGGGCCACCCCCTTCAAGCGGTCTGGCATGGCAGGAAGCTGACTGACCGCACTGGCGGCACAGGGATGTGCCCCACCCCCATCAAAAGAAAACGGCCCCTGATATCAGGGGCCGTTTTCCTGGCTATCGACTGGATAGGCTTTGCTCAGAACGTGAGCTCGAATGCACCCGCGCAGGGGTTGTTTTCGTCGGGTTCGACAAGCTGGCCGTCAAGGAAGACCTGCCCGTCCTGGAACTCGACCTCATAACTTCCACCACCTCGGATATCCAGATTAAGCCGACCGGACTGGATGACCTCGTCCCGAGTCCCGAAATCCGAGATGATCATGTTCTCCAGGGTCGTGTACTCCACTTCGAGGTCACAGGGTGTGCCTTCCCAGAGAATACCGACGTAACCATCAATGCTCTGGGAAACGTGTGTTTCCATGTCCTCGGCCCGGGTGTGGAAAAAGTTGTTGGGCTCCCCGTACTGGAACACCACACGCTCACCCTCACCTTCAACTTCCCAGCGGAGAAAACCCTGGTCATCGAAGATCGGGAAGCCTTCAGACTGGCACTCATCACAGGAATGCATGCTGCCCCGAATCCGCCATTCACCACCCGGGAAACCGGTGACGAATGCACCGTCAGCATCCAGAGGCTGGTCCGGACTACCCGTCCAACGCATGTAGGACACGGTCCAGTCTTCGGCATCACCGTAGGCCTGGTAGCCATCAGTGGTCATGGCAAATTCGGTTTCTGCTCCCTGGACGCAATCCTGGTAGTAGTTCCACTCCACGCCGATCTCGCCACTCTGGGTATAGAGAGAGTCCCGCGTGTCGGTACCGGATTCAACACTACCGGTGTCACAGATCTCGAATGCCTGCTGAATGCGGGCCTTGCTGTTACCCAAAGGCCCCATATTGCCGACGCCTTCGTCATCATCGTCGTCATCGGGCGGATCGATGGAACCAGACAGGACTGCAGCGGAGGCCGCCGCCTCGGCACGGTCACGCTCGGTGAGGCTCTCATCATCGCTGCTGGAGCTACTGAAACAAGCGCTCAGGAAAAAGAGCGATGCCACCAGAATCAAGATTACACGAGTCGTCATACATTACCCTCCCTAAGGGGCTTCTTTGCGCAAATTGCATGATGGGCGGGGAAACTGCCCAAAAAGGCGCTACTTCCATTCATGGCCTGTATGCCTAGATTAGCCCCAAAAGCGCTGCATTACAAAGCCTGAATGGCTCATGGGACACCCCCCATACGGGGGGGGTAATCAATAAAAGCGACGCTGCAGACCAGCGCTATGCAGCACCGTGGTGGCAATCTCCTCCACCGAGGAGGTGGTGGTATTCAGGAAGGGAACGCCGTATCGGCGAAAAAGCACTTCTGCTTCTCGCACCTCGTAGTTGACCTGGCGAATGGAGGCATAGCGGCTGTCGGGGCGCCGCTCCTGGCGTATATCCTGCAGGCGGGAGGGATCAATGGTGAGTCCGAACAATTTCTTGCGGTGCTGGTCAAGCCCCGGCGGCAGCTTGCCATCCTCCAGATCATCCTCGGTCAGGGGGTAATTGGCGGCGTAAACGCCATAGTGAAGGGCGAGATAGAGGCAGGTGGGGGTCTTGCCGGAACGGGAAACCCCCACCAGGATGACCTCCGCTCGATCGTAGTGCCGGGTGGTGATGCCATCATCATTGGCCAGGGCGTAGTTCATGGCATCAATGCGACGGGTATAGGTTTCGGCATCGAACACCCCGTGGGCACGGCCGGCGGCATGGGATGAGGTCAGCCCCAGCTCCTTCTCCAGGGGCCCGATGAAGGCGTCGAAGAAGTCCAGGTACATGCCGTCCGCGGCCTTGACAATCGCCCGGCACTCATCGGTGATCAGGGTACTGAAAACCAGCGGCCGTGCGCCCTCCTCCCGGGCCGCTTCATTGATGCGGCGAGCCGCCGACTCTGCCTTGTCTTTGGTACCGATAAATGGCACAGTCACTGGCCGAAATTCGATACCGTCGAACTGGGTCAACAGGCTGTGGCCCAGGGTTTCAGCGGTAATCCCGGTGCGATCGGACACGAAGAACACGGTCCGCCGTGGCTTGTCGGCTTGGTCACTCACGATGATATTCTCCTCGCGAATCGGCGCGGCCCCGGCCCCACCGGTGTCATTATGCGTTGATTTCGGGGATAATTCGGCGGGACAACAGGAGCTTCGGCGCTGCCCAGGGCCGCGCCGGGCCCGTCGCCCGCTCGGCGCCGCCATGGGCGACCACCTCCCTGGAAGCGGCCAGTCTTCCAGCAAATGCATCTCTAGACAAGGGGATCAGGACCAGTGAACGAGTACGTAGTCGGTCTCGAGACGCTCGGCATGGGCGATGTGGAACGGGTGGGCGGCAAGAATGCCTCCCTGGGTGAAATGATCAGCGGGCTGTCGGACCTGGGGGTGTCGGTCCCCGGGGGCTTTGCCACCACTGCCGACGCCTATCGTGAGTTTCTCCAGCATGATGGCCTGGCGGACCGAATCAACCAGGCCCTGTCGGATCTGGACACCGATGACGTGGAGGCCCTGACCCGGGTGGGCGCTCAGATCCGCCAGTGGGTGATGGAACTGCCCTTCCCGCCTGCCCTTGAGGAAGCCGTACGCCAGGCCTATGCGGAGATGGCCGTTGACGGCCAGGATGCCACCGTCGCCGTCCGCTCCTCCGCCACTGCGGAGGACCTGCCGGACGCCTCCTTCGCCGGCCAACAGGAAACCTTCCTCAACATTCGCGGCATTGACAATGTCCTGATCGCCCTCAAGGAGGTCTTTGCCTCCCTGTTCAACGACCGGGCCATCACCTACCGCGTGCATCATGGCTTCCGGCACGAGGAAGTGGCCCTGTCAGCAGGTATCCAGCGCATGGTGCGCTCGGACCTGGGCGCCAGTGGCGTGACCTTCACCCTGGATACCGAGTCCGGCTTCCCCGACGTGGTCTTCATTACCGCTTCCTATGGCCTGGGTGAGATGGTCGTCCAGGGTGCCGTCAACCCGGATGAATACTACGTCTACAAGCCGGCTCTGGAGCAGGGCCGGGATCCCATCCTGCGCCGGACCATGGGCACCAAGCTGGAAAAAATGGTCTACGGCGAGGAGTCGGCCAGCGGCAAGTCGGTGCGGACCGTGGAAGTGGCTGAAGAGGAGCGCAAGCGTTTCTGCCTCAGCGACGAAGACATCGCTGAGTTGGCTCGCCAGGCCGTAACCATCGAAAAGCATTATCAGCGCCCCATGGATATTGAATGGGGCAAGGACGGGGAAACCGGCAAGATCTATATCCTTCAGGCTCGCCCGGAAACCGTGAAAAGCCGGGCCGGCCAGTCCATTGAACGCTATGTTCTCAAGGAACAGTCCCAGGTGGTCTGTGAAGGTCGCGCCATTGGCCAGCGTATCGGTGCCGGCAAGGCCCGTGTGGTGTCCGACCTGGGCGAAATGAACAAGGTCCAACCTGGTGATGTACTGGTCACTGACATGACCGACCCCGACTGGGAGCCGATCATGAAGCGGGCGGCGGCCATCGTCACCAATCGCGGTGGCCGAACCTGCCATGCCGCAATCATTGCCCGTGAGCTGGGCATCCCCGCGGTGGTCGGCTGCGGTGACGCCACTCGCAGTATCAGCGATGGCAAGGGTGTCACCATCTCCTGTGCCGAAGGGGATACCGGCTACATTTACGATGGAGAGCTGGATTTCGAGCGCAAGGAAATCAGCCTTGAATCCATGCCCGAGATTCCTCTCAAGATCATGATGAATGTGGGCAACCCTGACCGGGCCTTTGACTTCTCCAATATCCCTCACAAGGGCATTGGTCTGGCAAGGCTGGAGTTCATCATCAATCGCATGATTGGTGTTCACCCCAAGGCATTGCTGAATTTTGACAGCCAGGAAGAATCCCTGAAGGACACCATCCGGGAGTTCACCGCCGGCTATGCCAACCCGGTCCAGTTCTACATCGACAAGCTGGCCGAGGGCATTTCCACGCTGGCGGCCGCCTTCGCACCGGAACCGGTCATTGTGCGGATGTCGGACTTCAAGTCCAACGAGTATGCCAACCTGGTGGGTGGCAGCCAGTACGAGCCGGATGAAGAAAACCCCATGCTGGGCTTCCGCGGCGCCTCTCGCTATATCTCGGATGACTTCCGGGATTGCTTCGAACTGGAAGTGGCCGCTCTGAAGAAGGTCCGGGAGGACATGGGCCTGGAAAATGTCCAGATCATGATCCCATTCGTGCGCACGGTGGACGAAGCCCGCCAGGTGACCGAGCTGCTTGAAGGGCATGGCCTCAAGCGAGGTGAGAACGGCCTGAAACTCATCATGATGTGTGAGCTGCCCTCCAATGCCCTGTTGGCAGACCAGTTCCTGGAGTACTTTGATGGCTTTTCCATTGGGTCCAACGACCTGACCCAGCTGACCCTGGGTCTGGACCGGGACTCCGGCCTGATCGCTCACCTTTTCGACGAGCGGGATGCGGCAGTGAAGCAGCTCCTGTCCATGGCCATCAAGGCCTGCCGGGACCAGGGCAAGTACATCGGTATCTGTGGTCAGGGGCCCTCGGATCACCCGGACCTGGCGCAATGGCTGCTGGATCAGGGAATCGAGTCGGTTTCCCTGAATCCGGATACCGTGATCGAGACCTGGCTGCACCTTGCTGGACAGTCGCTGGAAGACTGAACAGCCGCCATGCTCAGCAGGCCTTCAGCCGGGCAATCCACGGATTGCCCGGCTTTTTTGCATCTGGACAACCATTTTGCATTAACCTTGAGCAAGTCTGACCGAGACGGCCACTGCCCAGGAGGATATTGAAAACATGACACAGATACGGGGTTCGCTGGCCCTGGTTACCGGCGCAGCCAGTGGCATCGGGCGGGGCCTTTGCCTGGCCCTCGCTGATCAGGGGGCACAGATCATCGGTGTGGACAGAGATCAGGCCGGGCTGGATGAGCTGGGCAAGGAGCTTGGCGAAGGGTTCCACGGACGGGTCTGCGACCTGAGCGATGTCTCTGCCATTGAGCAGTTGGCCGCCGAGGTACTGGAAACCATCGGTCCGGTGGATATCCTGATCAACAATGCCGGCATCGTGGGCGGCCAGCATCTGGAACAGTCCGATCCCGCCAGTATCGAGCGCACCTTTCGGGTCAATGCCCTTGCGCCGATCCACCTCAGCCGGGTTTTTCTCCCCGCCATGCTGGAACGGGATCACGGCCATGTGGTGACCATCGCTTCCGCCGCCGGCATTGTGGGCACGGCTCGCCTGGTGGATTACTCGGCCAGCAAATGGGCAGCCATGGGTTTCGATGACGCTCTGCGGCTTGAACTCAAACACCGGGGCAGTCGGGTTCGGACCACGGTGGTCTGTCCTTTCTATGTGGATACGGGCATGTTCGCCGGCGTCAAGACACGCTGGCGCTGGCTGTTGCCCATTCTAAAACCGGAACAGGTCGTTCGACGAACGTTGAAGGCAATCCAGCGCAATCGAAGTCGGCTCATCATGCCCTGGCTGGTGTATACAGCCTGGCCTGCTCGCTTGCTGCCGGTACCGGTTTTCGATGCCCTGATGCGCCTGCTGGGCATCACTCGCAGCATGGATGAATTTCGGGGGCGGGGACGATGAGCAACACTCGACACAATCCAGCGGAAGGCGAACATGAAGCCCTGGTTCACAATCCCGCCACTGGCGAGCTGCTATCACGACATGCCTGGATGAGCGATGCGGCTGTGGACGAGGCCTTCAACAGGGCTCGTGAAGCGCAAGAAATCTGGGCCGCATTGCCTCTACGCGAAAGAGCCAGACGCATCAGACCCCTGGCCTGGTGGCTGGACGAAAACAGCGAGGCGGTCGCGACAACGATTTCCAGCTGCACCGGCAAGCCCCGGCAGGATGCCATCACCACCGAGATTCTGCCCGCCGCCCTGGCCACCGGCTATTACTGTCGCATGGCGCCTCGCTGGCTGCGCCCGATGCGCCCTCCCCTGAGTACGCTGGCCTATGTCGGAAAGCGAACACGGGTGGAATACCTGCCCCACGGTCTGGTGGGCATCATTTCTCCCTGGAATTACCCCCTGGGCATCCCCTCCCACGAGATCATCTGCGCACTGCTGGCCGGCAACGGGGTAGTCTTCAAGACGGCACCTGAGACCATCCCGGTGGGGGAGTGCCTGGCGGAGGGATTGGCAAACCTGGATTTGCCGCCGGGCTTGATGCAGCACCTGGTGCTACCGGGCGTTCGGGCCGGTGAACGGCTGCTGGCGGCGGACAACGGCGTCGACAAGCTCGCCTTTACCGGCTCGGTGCCGGTGGGGCGCCTGCTGGCGGCCCGCGCCGGTGAGCGTTTGATCCCCGCTGGATTTGAGCTGGGTGGCAAGGATCCCATGCTGGTCTGCCATGATGCGCCCATGCCTCGGGCGGTGAACGGTGCTCTGTGGGCCAGCATCCAGAACGCCGGCCAGGCCTGTGCGGGCGTCGAGCGAATCTACGTGGACCGACGCCTGCATGACAGCTTTGTGAATGAACTTGCCCAGCGCGTAGAAGGTTTGCGTGTAGGGCTCCCGGACGGAAACCAGACGGATATTGGCCCACTTACCACTGCCCGCCAACGAGATAAGGTTGCTGAGCAGGTGGATCAGGCCGTGTCCGCAGGGGCCCAAATTGTGGCCCAGGCGCCCATGCCGCAGGAACTGCCCCAGGGAGGATACTGGTACCCACCGACCCTGCTCAGCAACGTTGATGAAACGATGGTCATCATGCGGGAAGAAACTTTCGGCCCGGTGATTGCAGTTCAGGCCGTGAATGATATGGATGAGGCCGTAGCACTTGCCAACCAAAGCCCCTACGCCCTGACGGCCTCGGTCTGGACCCGGAGTCGGCGCCGGGGCCGTAAACTGGCCCGACGGCTAAATGCAGGCACCGTGACGGTCAACGACCATCTCATGACCCATGGCATGCCGGAGATCAGCTGGGGCGGGCCGCGGCATTCCGGTCTCGGCCGCAGTCATGGTCGCAGCGGCATGCTGGCCATGGCCCGGGAGCGCAACCTGGTGGACGAACGATTCCATTTTCTGCCCCGTACGCCCTGGTGGTTTCCCTACAGTGAGCGTGGCCTTCGGGGATTGAAAGGGGCCATCAGCGCTTTCAACGGACGTGGCCTTGGCCGGCGAATGAGGGGCCTTCTGCCCTTCCTCAGAACGCTTCCGGATACTTTTCGAAAACAATGAACCGTCGCTGCCTCTCATATCCGACGATCATGCTGCTCGCCCTGCTCCTTGCCGCCTGTCAGGCGTTGCCTTCCCGTGAGGAAATGCTCACACACGCCTGTGAGGCGAATCCCTGCCGTCAGGCTCATGAAATCGAGCTGATCGATGGCGAAGGCCGTATTCAGCGCTTTCAGGTGCCTGCCGGTCCCCTTTTCGCCGGTGGCGTCGTCAGTGTCATGAGTGGAGAGCGAGCCGGCTTGAACCTCAGTGAATCAAGCGATGGGCGGCTGTCCCTGCAATGGGTGGCACCGGAGAAGACAAGTGAAGCCGACCTGGTCCTTGAATTGAATCAGGTCAAGGTGGAGGGTGGCCACGCCAGCGAATTGAGGGTGCAGAATCGAATGGACAAGGCGCTCCAGCTCGACCTGGAGCAATTTCCAGCCAGTGAAGAACGTTTTTTCCCCCTCGCTGCTCCCCCGATTCCTCCGGAAAGCCGGGTTCGCCGTCATTGGCCCCACACCATCCTTGAGATCCAGTTGACCGGGGCAAGGCGGGCCGGGGAAAATCCAGGCAGAGAACCCTGATCGACACGCCGGCCCGACTTGCGCCAAGGCGGCCAGTCCGGCAATGTGAGAGCTGAGATCCCGGTGGCCAAAGCCGGCTTGGCCCCAAGACGGGGAAGCGATTCACAATGACGTGGCTGCACATGCGACGGACTCCACTTTCCACCCTATTGCTGCTTACCCTACTCCTGTGTGCTTCTGCTGGCTGGAGCCAACCCTCTTCTGCCGACGGCAGCCGGCTGGAACGTGCCACCGACCTCCGGAACAGCGAGCCCGCAAAGTCCCTGGAACTGGCCCGGGATGCACTGGAAATCGCCCTTGAGGCCAATGACGAACTCAAGGCGGCCAAGGCCCGGATCGTGATCGCCGAGGCCCTGGAGGTCCTGGGCGGCCACGATGACGCCCTGGTGCTGCTGGACGATGCTGCTTCCTATCTTGACCGCATGGAGGAACACGACCTGCTCGCCCGCGGGCTCAAGCTGCGCGGCGCCATCAAGTTCTATCAAGGTGAATATCAACAGGCTCTGGATGCCTTCCAGCAAGCCTTTGATTTATATGATCGAAGCGAGAACCTTGCAGGACGGGCAGAAACCCTGAACCGCATGGGCCGGGTGCACGACAGTCAGGGCAATGTTGAGCGCGCCATGGATTACTACCAGCAGTCCATGCTGGAACACGAAGCGGCCGGCAACCTGGATGGAATGGCGACACTGCTCAATAACATGGGCACCCTGCAACGCCAGCAAGGCAATACCGAGGAAGCACTTGACGCCTATAGGCAAAGTATCGATCTGAGAGAAGAAACCGGAAATCTCCGGGACATGGCCGGCACCTACAGTAATATTGCCGTGCTCCATCATTTCGCGGAGGATTCCGAGCAAGCCCTCGAATGGATCGACCGGGCCGTTGCCCTGCAGAAGCAAGTTGGGGACCGCCTCGGCGTGGCCCGCTCTCTACTGAACAAGGCCCAAATACTGAGGCACGCGGGGCAAATGGAAGAAGCCATGCCCTATTACTACGAGAGCCTGGAGGTTGCCGAAGAGCAGGAAGAACTCAATCTACTGCGGATTCTCTACAGCAATCTCGCCGACCGCCATGGTGAGATGGAGAACTATCGCCAGGCCCTGGAATACAGCCGGCAGGCAAACGAGACCAGCGCCAAGCTCTTCGATACTGAACGACAGCGGGAAATCGAGGCGATGAATGCCCGCTTTGAAACCAACCGCAAGGAACGGGAGATCGCCCTGCTGGAAGAGCAACGCCGATTTGACACACTGGTCCGCAATTCTGCGCTCGGTGGGAGTCTGCTACTGCTCATTCTGATTGGCGTCACCTGGAATCGATATCGCGTCAAAGTTCAAGCCAATCGAACCATTGAGGCCAAAAATCTCGAGCTCTCCACCCTGGACGGCATCGTAGCAGCAATCAATTCCCGAGATTCGTTCAATGATGTCCTCTCAGTGCTGCTACAGAAAACCATGGGCTTTTTCGGCAATGCCGACCAGGGCCTGATACTGATCCTGGATCCGAGCACGCGGCATTTCCATGCGGCCAGTAGCTACGGTGTTCTTGCCTCGGAACTGTCTTCGGAACACCTCGAATTCGAGGCGGCAATGGATCGCTTCACTGGTGGCGCCCAGGAAATCGCCAAGGGCGTGCATCTGCATGACCCACGACCACCGCTGACCAGCGCTGAGCTCCATGGGGGTGAACTGCCCATGGTGTCCATGATTGCCATGACGATTTCCATCGACCAGCATGTGGAAGGCTTTCTGATCTTGACCAATGCGCCGGACAAGCGTGCATTTCAGAGCCGCGACGCCGAGCATCTGGCGAGAATCCGGGAGCATGCCATCTCTGCATTGGGAAGGGCGAGACACCTGGAACAACTCCGAGAGGAAAACATACGCGCCGAAGAGGCTATCTGTCGGCTCCGGATCGCCGAGAAGAACCTCAAGCAAGCCGTTGAAGATGCCGAGAAAGCCAACGCCATCAAAAGCGAATTTCTCGCAAGGATGTCCCATGAGCTACGGACACCCTTGAATGCGATTATTGGCTACAGCGAAATCCTTTCCAAGGAACTGGAGCAGAGTCGGCTATCCGGTTATATCGATGATGTCCAACGGATACGCTCCGCCGGGCAGCACCTGCTTACCCTGATCAATGAACTGCTGGATCTGTCCCGCATTGAGGCCGGAAAGACCGAGATTCGCGTGGTCGGTACGCTAATCCCCGAATTGCTTGATGATGTGGCGGGGATGATCCAGCCCCAGGTGGAAGAGAACGGCAATCAGCTTAGTCTGGACTGCGATCCACAGCTGAGTCAGATGCAAACGGACCCGGTGCGTCTTCGGCAGATTCTGTTTAATCTTTTGGCCAATGCGGCCAAATTCACGGAACAGGGGGAAATCCACCTGGCGGCGGAAAGTCAGAATGACCATGTGCGCTTCACCGTGAGTGATTCCGGCATTGGCATGACGCCGGAGCAGACACGGCGGGTCTTCGATTCCTTTACCCAGGCGGATGACAGTATCTCCCGGCGGTTCGGGGGCACCGGCCTCGGGCTGTCCGTCACCCGAGGTCTTTGCCATCTACTGGGTGGCGAGATTTCGGTCAGCAGTCAGCCGGGCAAGGGCTCGCGATTTACCGTGGAACTGCCAATCAAGGCGCCAGATGACGGGCAAGGCCCAGCCTCCCATGGCAACCCCACCAATGATAGTCACTCTCCCGAACAGATCGGCAATGACCAGAGTGACAAAGAGGTCGCCGCGGGTGTCCGTATTCTGGTTGTGGAAGACAATGATGTGAACAGTGACATCGTCCTCCGCCACCTCAAGCTGGAGGGAATCGAGGCCACAGTCGTCCGCGACGGGCCGGATGCCCTGGAGGCGGCCAGATCTCTCCGACCCAGCCTGATTCTAATGGATATGACTCTGCCTACTCTGGATGGCTGGGAAGTGACTAAACGACTCAAGGCTGATCCCGCCACACGGGATATCCCGGTGGTTGGTCTCTCAGCTCACGCCATGAGCGGTCACCGGCAGCAGGCCCTGGATGCCGGCTGTGAGGATTACGAACACAAGCCCATCGATTTTGAGCGTCTGCTTGGAAAAATCCGCCGGCTTATTCGAGTTTGAACAGGCCCACCAGCCCCGAGTTCCAGGACCTACACTTGAGTAGGTTCTGGCTCGGAAGGCCCCTAATGCTGGGTTCCCTCCATATCCCTATCCTCATCCTCGTTTCTCCCCAACCAATCGATTCGATAAAGGTCCAGGCGACGGTCGCGGAAGTTTCTCACAGAGCCCTCGTTCCGTAGCTCCTTGAGCTTTTCCAGGTCCAGATCAACAATCAGGGTCATTTCGGTATTGGGTGTGGATTCCGCTGCTACCCCGTCATGGGGGAAGGCAAAATCCGCTGGTGTAAACACCGCGGTCTGGGAATACTGGATATCGGCATTCTCGATCTTTGGCAAATTGCCCACACTGCCGGTTATCGCCACATAGCATTCATTTTCCACGGCCCTGGCCTGGGCGCAGCGGCGGACCCGCAAGTAGCCATTCTTGGTATCCACCCAGTAGGGCACGAAGAGAATCTGCATTCCCTTATCCATGAGAATCCTGGAAAGTTCCGGGAACTCACAGTCATAACAGACCAGAATACCGATCTTGCCAACATCCGTATCAAAGACCTTGAGTGAACTCCCCCCTACCGTACCCCAGTAAGCGCGCTCATCGGGCGTCACATGCAGTTTGTACTGACGTTCCTGGGTCCCATCCCGGCGAAAAAGAAAAGCTACATTGTAGAGCTTCTGGTCTTCATAGACCGGCATGGAACCACCGATGATATTGATATTGTAGGAGACCGCGAGTTGCTGCATTTCATCCGCGATCTCCTCGGTATAACCGGCAAGGCCCCGTATGGCTTCGGCCGGATTGCCCTGATCAAAAAAGCCCAGGAGGGGCGCATTGAAAAGCTCCGGAAAGGCCACGAAATCGGCGTTATAGCCGCCCATGGCATCCACAAAGAACTCCGCCTGCTGCATGAGCTCTTCCAGCGACCGAACCCGGCGCATCTGCCACTGCACAGTGCCCACCCGCACATTGGTCTTCTGCTCACCAATCAGCGGCGGTGAACGGTCCTCATAGAAGATATTGTTCCACTGCAGCACGGTGGCGAAGCCCTGTGAGGCATCGTCATCCGGAATGTAGTCGCGAATCACCCGCCGCACATGAAAGTCATTGGCCAACTGGAAACTGAGTATGGGGTCGCGGATTTCCCGCCTTTTGACCAGCTCAATATATTCCTCGGGTGAGATTTCATTGGCATGATCACGATAACCCGGGATTCGACCACCAGCGACAATCGCCCGCAGATTGAGATTCCGGCATAGCTCCTTGCGCGCATCATAGAGGCGCCGGCCCAACCGCATGTCACGGTATTCAGGGTGAACAAAAACATCCACCCCGTACATGACGTCACCTGTGGGGTCATGAGTGGAGAATGTACCGTTACCGGTGATCTGGCGATAACTGTGGTGATCACCAAAGCGACCGTAGTCCACGATCAAGGTGATGGCGGCGGCAACCACTTTGCCCTTGTCTTCCATGCCGATCTGCCCTTCCGGAAAACGGGCCAGGAGGGCGTTGAATTCGTCCCGGTCCCAGGCACCACCCATGCCGGCATAGACCTGATTCATGATCTCCGCCACGTCTTCATAGTCGTCGTGGTGAAGGTTTCGCAGTTGCAGGTGATGGTCCTCGTGATCCCGACTGGCTGGATCTTCAATCATTGACGCTCTCCCAGTTCATCCACATGCATGCCGCTATCCCGGGGCGGTTGTCCCTCAAGCCTTTCCCAGTGAGCACTGCGGCCAAATACCGGGCTCCCGACATAACCGCGAAGCCGCAAGGTCGCGCCGTCATCCTGCAGACGAACACGGGCGCTGTAGGTTCGACCGTTATCCGGATCATAGGCCTCACCACGCCGCCAATCGCCTTCCCGGTGTTTTTCAAATCCCGAGAGAATGGTCATGCCCAGCACCGGTTGATCACGGCGATCCGATTCCGGGTTCTCCCGGTCTCGGAGCAACTCCCCTTCCCGGTCCCCATCGTCATGGTAGGGCTGCTCGAGCCAGATGATTCGCCCGGTCAATTGCTCATCAACGATGCGGGTTTCCACCACCGCCTCCCGATCTTCGGTCCACCAGAGACCTTCGACGCCACTGTCGGCAGCCAAAATCAACCCTGGCGCCAGGAGCAGCACAAGCAAGGACGGCATCACAGACTTCATATCGACTCCTTGTTCAGGCCGAGGACCTGCTCGCGATAATGGCGAGCCCGCGGGTCCATGATACGCCGCCACAGCGGCGGAATCAGGGCGAGGACAATCATCCCGGCATAACCGCTGGGCAGCTGGGGGCTTTCATCAAAATGCTTCAAGGCCTGATAGGGGGTCAGGCTGTGAGCATGATGGTGCGAATGTCGCTGAAGGTTAAACAGGAGCAGATTGGTGAACCGCTCACTGGCATTCCAGGAATGATGGATATCCACCTTGGCATAACCACCATTGGGTCGACGCTGGCGCTCCAGTCCATAGTGCTCGATGTAATTGACCAGCTCCAGAAGACTGAAAGCGACAAAGGCCTGAACAAGAAACAGCAGCAGACCGGCGCCGCCTGCCAGCAGCCAGGCGGCAATGGCCAGACCCAGAGGGCCCAGCACTGCCCAGATCATCTGATTGCGGGGATGCCAACGCGGCAGGCCGGCCTTGTCCAGGCGTTCACGCTCAAAGCCCATGGCACTCTGCCAGCTTCCCAGCACCGTGCGCGGCCAGAAACGGTAAAAGCTCTCCCCAAAGCGGGCGGTGGCCGGATCATCCGGGGTCGCCACCCGGGCATGATGCCCGCGATTGTGCTCCACCAGGAAATGCAGATAAGCCACGCTGACCAACAACAGTCTGGCCACGGCGCGATCCGGGGGCCGACGACTGTGCCCCAGTTCGTGGGCAACGGTAATGCCCACGCCACCGCTGAGCACGCCGGTGGAAATGGCCAGTCCGGCCAGGGTCAACCAATCCAGGCCCTGTCCCGCCTGCCAGACTGCCCAGGTGATGAGGGCATACTGTACTGGCAGCCAAAGCAGGAGTATCAAGCGATAGTAGGGAGACCGGAGGAGAGTCTCGAGCGCCTCTTCGTCGGGATTGGCCCGGTCTCGCCCCAGTGCCATATCGAGCAGGGGAATCAGCCCGAAAACCACCAACACCGGCAGAAAAGCCCAGGCGCCGCCGAGAGCGACACCGACAATCAGCAATGGCGGCAGCAGATAGGGCAACAGAAAGCCGATCCGCCAGGCTCCGAAGTGCCTGCCACCCTTTTCTGTTCCTTGAGCAACCACTGGTGATTCTTTACTCATCTCACCATCCTCCCCGCCACCTGGCGGCAAAAGCGACAGGCCATTATGCCTCCTGTCCTTTCCTCAGACCGCCCGAAGGCAAGAATGTCACGCTTGCACCGACCCCTGCCAGAAATCGAAGGCCCCCACGTCCACATTGCCCCCTGTGAGGATGCTGATAACCCGCCCGGCGGGGCGTAATCGCCCGGCCATGAGAGCGGCAACACCCACCACCGCGGAGGGTTCGACCTGCATATGGCTGTGCCGCCAGACAGCTTCCATGGCGGCCAGGATTGCCTCGTCTTCCACGGTCAGGATATCGTCCACTACCTGATCAATGATCTGCCGATTCAGTTCTCCCACAGTTGCCCGCAAGCCATCGGCGATGGTGTTCGGGCTGACCGGCACCACCCGACCGGCGCGCAGGGAGCGCAGGGCGTCATCGGCACCACTCGGCTCGACCCCGATCAGGCGTACATCCGATCGCTGCTGACGCAGATAGAGACCCACGCCGCTGATCAATCCCCCACCCCCCAGGGGCACGAGCACAGTGTCACCCGCCCGCAGGCTGGCGGCCAGTTCCAGGCCGACGGTTCCCTGGCCGGCGATCACCCGGGGGTCCTCGTAAGGATGGACGAGAGTCGCAGCGGTGTCGGCCATCACCGCCTCCAGTGTCTGAATACGCCCTTCCATGGTCGGCGGGCAATCGAAAATCCGGGCACCCTCGGCCGCCGCGCCCGCCCGTTTGGCCCGGGCAGCTCCCTCGGGCATGACCACATGGGCCGGGATACCACGAAGCCGGGCGGCACGCGCCAGGGCAATGGCGTGGTTGCCGGAGGAGTGGGTCGCCACGCCGCAGGCCGCCTCCTCTTCGCTGAGGCTAAATACCGCATTGCAGGCGCCACGGGCCTTGAAGGCCCCACCCGCCTGATGATTTTCGCACTTGAGCAGGATTTCGGTACCCACTGCCTCGCTCAGGGCAGCATTGGCAAGCAGCGGAGTCCGGAACGTGTGCGGGCGGATGCGGGCAGCGGCCGCCTCAATCGTCGTCGAATCAGGCCAAACCCCCGAATGCCCGGTCATGCACCCTCCTCTGGCCGTTCCGGCGCCTTTTGCCAGACCAGCAGGCGGTTATTGGCCGGCATGGCATGCTCCGCCACCCAGCTCAGACCGGCATCACCGGCCAGGCGGTTGAGATCTTCGATGTCCCGGATCCCCATGCCGGGATCCCGCTGGCGCAGGCTGGCATCAAAAGCCCGGTTGCTCTCGCTGTTATGCTCACCATGCCGCATGAAGGGCCCATACAGGCAAAAGCGACCGCCAGCGACGAGAATGCGTCCAACGCCTTGGAACATGGCAACCACCTCGGGCCAGTGCATGATATGGGCAGTGTTGGCGGAAAAGACGCCCTCCACCCGGGACAGTGGCCACTCTGCGGCACTCACATCCAGGGCATGGGGCCCATGCAGATTGGACAATCTCGCGCTGGCCAGCCATGCCTGGACGGGTGATAAAGCTCCTGGCTGCTCGGAGGTATGCCAGACCAGATGGGACAACTCACGGGCAAAATGCACTGCGTGCTGGCCGGTACCACTGCCGATTTCAAGAATCACTCCGGGCTGCTCGAACACACACTTCAGAACCGCCTGGATCGGTCCCTTGTTGCGCTCGCAGGCGGGCGAAACCGGTAGTTCACTCACGGCTCGTAGTGCGGAACATCGGTCTTGAGAAAGTGCTCCCGGTAGTGCTGCAACTCCGCAATGGAATCGCGGATATCATCCAGCGCCAGATGACTGGACTGCTTGTTGAAGCCGGCAGCCACCTCGGGAGCCCAGCGCTTCGCCAACTCCTTCAGCGTGCTTACATCGAGGTTGCGATAATGAAAAAAGGCCTCCAGCTTTGGCATTTCCCGGGCGAGGAAGCGCCGATCCTGGCAGATGCTATTGCCACACATGGGTGAGGCCCGTTCCGGTACCCACCGGGCCAGAAATTCCAGAGTCTGCGCTTCCGCCTGGGCCTCATTGATATCGCTTTGTTTCACCCGCTCGGTCAATCCGGAGCCGCCATGCTGGCGGGTATTCCATTCGTCCATGCCTGCCATGACCGCCTCTGGCTGGTGGATGGCAAGAACCGGGCCTTCCGCCAGGGTGTTAAGATGCTTATCGGTAACGATCGTGGCAATCTCAATGATCTTGTCGTTCTGGGTATCCAACCCAGTCATTTCGAGATCAATCCAGATCAGGTTTTCCGGGTCCTGAGCCATTATTCCCTCTCCTCGGGATGAACCGGACTTCATTCTAGCAGCCGAAACTGGGATACAGGGGACTTGGCAGGATGCAGGAACAGGCACGGGTCATCGCGAGCTACGGCAGCCACGCCCTGGTGGAGACACAGTCGGGCCACCGGGAAGAATGCAGTATCAAGGGCAAGCGGCTGAAACCTGTCGCAGGGGATCTTGTGGAGATCCACCGTGGAAGTGGCAACGCCGGCGTCATTGCCAGCATCCTGCCTCGTCACACGGAGCTGGGCCGCCAGGCCAGTGGCGGACGCAAGCGGCAGATCCTGGCTGCCAATCTCGACACCCTGATCGTGGTCATTGCGCCGGAACCGGCCCCCGAACCGGGCATTGTCGACCGCTATCTGGCAGCCGCCGAATATTCCGGGCTTGGCGCCATGATCGTATTCAACAAGGTGGAACTGGCCGATGACCAGGGGCCGGAATGGCTGGAGGAATTCCCGCCACTGGGTTACCCCGTGTTTCGGGTATCAGCCGCCAGTGGCGAGGGTGTGGATACGCTGGCCCGCCATCTGGAGCGCCATACGGTGGCCCTGGTGGGGCAATCGGGCGTGGGCAAGTCCACCCTGCTCAACCGCCTGATGGGCGAAGATGTGGCGCGAGCCGGCGCAGTCTCCGATAAGTCGGGGGAAGGACGACATACCACCACAACCGCCTTCCTCCATCGCCTGCCCGATCACCAGGCCAGCCTCATTGACTCCCCGGGCGTCCGCGACTTTCATCTGTCTGCCATCCCGCCGGAATCCGTCTCCGGGCTTTTTCGGGAGATCCGCGAGGCAGGAGTGGGCTGTCGATTCAACGACTGCCAGCACCAGAGGGAACCCGGTTGCGCGGTCCGAGAGGCGGTGGACAGCGGCCACATCAGTCCCCGACGCTACCGAAGCTACTGTCGCTTGAGAGAGCAGATGCAGGCGCTGAAGGAGCGGGACCCGACAATCTCCAGGTCCGGTTAAGGGCCCCTCACCTGGCGCAGGCGAAAAAATACCAATGCCAGGGCTCGGGCATGATGCCCTGATTGTTGTTGCGGGGATAGCTTTCCCGGAAGCCGTAATCACGGGCATTGGCCCTGAGCCAGGCGTAGGCTGCCGTTTCACGAAAGTCCTGACCCAGTTGCCGGTAGTCATCCGTCGCCAGGTCCACGGCACAGCCACTGTGGTGCTCGCTGTACCCCGGCAGGGCCAAACCATGAAATATCCGCAGTTTGTCCCGCCCCTCTTCCAGTCGGCGGGCCACAAGCTCGGCCTGATAATCGACGGAGCGATAACTGGAGACCAGTAATAGCGACACACCCTGGTCTCTTGCGTGTTGACGCATGATCTCAAAGGCCAGAGCCGCTTCAGGCGCCAATCGATGCTGCCGCCCGTATATGCCGCGCCCGACCGACACCAGGCGGCTGGGCTCGGGTTGAATCCGCAGGCGGGTACTGGCGGCAATCTCACGAGGTATACCGAGCCAGAGATGATTGGCCGCCACCCCCTTGAGCCACGCCACCTTCGCCTCCCTTTCCCCTGTTTCATTCAGGGAAGCGGGGACGGCCGATGGCACGGCGAGCAACAGCAGGAAAACCAACAGGGCCGTCAGCCGCCCCCTGGCCCGGAAAAACACCCGCTCTAGCCGGGCGGCCATTTCAGGTCCCGCCCACCGAGGACATGAAGATGGATGTGAAAGACCGTCTGGCCGGCACCCTCCCCGCAGTTCATGACCACCCGGTAACCGGACTCTGACAGCCCCTCCAGCCGTGCCACTTCCTTGGCGGCCAGAAACATCTCGCCCACCAGCTCCCGGTCCCCGGGCTCCAGGTCATTGATGGTCGCGATGGGCTTGCGGGGGATGACGAGCACATGGGTGGGGGCCTGAGGATTGATATCCCGAAAGGCAATCACCTGCTCGTTTTCATAGACCACGTCGGCATCCATCTCGCCGCGGGCAATCTTCCCAAAAATGCTGTCTTCACTCATTGCTGGCTCCCATCTGCCCTCAGGATTCCATTACTTGATCTCCAGCCGCCCCTGGAAAGCATGGGACAGGGTGCCCCCATCCACGTACTCCAGCTCACCACCAATGGGCACACCATGCGCGATCCGGCTGGCACGCACCTGGCAACTGCGAGCCAGGTCCATGAGATAACTGGCCGTGGCCTCACCTTCCACCGTGGGATTGGTGGCCAGAATCAGCTCCCTGACCTCGCCAGAGGCCAGACGCTGTTCCAGCAATTCCAGGCCCAGCTCCTCGGGTCCGATCCCGTCCAGGGGCGAGAGGTGGCCCATGAGCACGAAATAACGGCCACTGTAATCCGTGGCCTGCTCAATCGCCATTACATCGGCTGGGCTCTCCACCACACAGATCAAACCGGCATCCCGCCTGTCACTGCGACAGACGCCACAAAGGGGTTCGTCGCTCAGCATCCGACATTGGCCGCACTGGCTGACGTTGTCCAGGGCCGCCGTCAGAGCCCGAACCAGGTCCTGGCCCCCTTCCCTGTCCCGCTCCAGAATGTGGAAAGCCATGCGCTGAGCCGAGCGGGGCCCGACCCCGGGCAGGGCCCGCAGGGCATCGATCAGGGATTGCAGGTGGCGAGAAAAGATCATCCCGGGTTCAGAACGGCAATTTCATGCCCGGCGGCATCATGCCGCCCAGGCCACTGCTCATTCCGGCAAACTTCTCCTGGGTCGTCTCTTCAACCTTGCGCACCGCGTCATTGAAAGCCGCGGCAATCAGGTCTTCCAGCATTTCCCGGTCATCTTCCATGGCTGAATCATCAATGCTCACCCGGCGCACCTCATGGCGGCCACTGAGCACCACTTCCACCATGCCACCGCCGGCGCTGCCGGTGACTTCCACATTGGCCAGTTCTTCCTGGGCCTTCTTCATCTGTTCCTGCATCTGCTGGGCCTGCTTCATCAGGCCGCCGAGTCCACCTTTCATGTCACCTCCGATCATCATGAATCTGCTAGCGTCGTGTCGAGAATCTCTGATCAGTGCTTAAGGAACCTCATGAGGTTCCTTAGAGTCAGGAAGGCGCCTGATCATTCCCCTTGGGGGCACGGAATCTGACCGCACGTGGCTCCAGCTCTGCGCCGAACTCCTCACGCAGCGCCTGAAGATTGGGGTCCCGCTCAATGGATTCACGGGCCTCCTGCTCACGGGCCTCCTGGCGGGCCTGCTGCTGACGTGCCGGCGTGTCTTCCAGCGCCTCGGTCACCCGAATACGGACCTTCACCGGCCGACCCAGAAAGCGGCCGAGCGCCTTTTCCAGGCGACCCACCGCCCCCGGGGTCTGCAACTGTGCCCCGGCGGGATCAATCTGCAGGCGGGCATTGTCGCCATCCCAGCCTTCCAGCTGGCAATTGTCCGCCAACTGGCGGGCCAGCCCCTTGAGACCCAGGCCATCGACCAGGGCCGACCAATTGCCAGGCGGCGACTTGTCGCCACTTGATGCGGGCCCGGCAGTATCCGGCGCCACGGCAGCGGGCTCGGAAGGCGTCGCTTGAGCACGCTCGGCCGCCGGCCCCTCCATGACTGAATCTTGCGCCGACGCTGACTCCGCTGCCCTGGAGGGCGAACGGTCGGGATTTTGCGACTTCGGGGCAAACTGTCCCCCTGAGCTCACACCCCCCGGTCTGCTACGCCGGCCCCCGGGGGGTGAACCGGCACTGCCCTCTTCGGCAGTATCGGGGCGGAAAGCCAGCATCCGGAGCAGGGTCATCTCCAGACCGGCCCGGGGCTCTGGCGCCAACGGCAGGTCCCGTCGGCCATGAATGGCAATCTGATAATAAAGCTGAGCATCTTCCGGACTGAGTCTCTCAGACAATGACAGCAGGCGCTCACGGTCCTCCCATTCCTGACCTGCCTCAGCCACCATCTGCAGCACCGCCATGCGCTGGAGAGCCGTGGCCAGCTCATCCAGGACACTGAGATAGTCTGGCGCCCGTGTGTCCAGCTCGGCCACCGCGTCAAGCAAGGCCTCTGCACGCCGCTCGGCAAGGGCTTCCAGAATGCGAAGAACATCATCCCTTTCCACCGTGCCCAGCATGGCGCGAACATCACTCTCGCCCAATTGGCCCCCACCGAAAGCGATGGCCTGATCAAGAAGACTGAGGGCATCGCGCATGGAGCCATCGGCCGCGCGCGCGATCAAATCCAGGGCCGGCGCCTCGCCCTGTAGAGACTCGGACTTGAGAATCCGTTCCAGTTGATCACGAATGACGGCCGCCGGCAGACGCTTGAGATTGAATTGCAGGCAACGGGACAGAACCGTCACCGGCAATTTCTGCGGATCGGTGGTTGCCAGCAGGAACTTCACATGGGGCGGCGGCTCTTCAAGGGTCTTCAACAGGGCGTTGAAGGAGTGGGCCGAGAGCATGTGGACTTCGTCAATGAGATAGACCTTGTAGCGCCCGCGAGTGGGAGCATACTGGACATTGTCGAGCAACTCGCGCGTGTCATCCACCCGGGTGCGGGAGGCCGCATCCACCTCGATCAGATCCACGAAACGCCCTTCGGCAATCTCCGTGCAGGCGCTGCATTCACCACAAGGGGTGGAACTGATGCCCTGCTCGCAGTTCAGTGACTTGGCGAGAATCCGCGCAATGGTGGTCTTGCCCACGCCGCGGGTCCCGGTGAACAGGAAGGCATGGTGAAGGCGGTCATTGTCCAGAGCGTTCACCAGGGCACGCAGTACATGCTCCTGACCGGACAACTCGGCAAAACTGGCGGGACGATACTTTCGGGCCAGGACCTGATAGCTCATGGCGTACGGATTCCAGCGGAAATGAGGCCGATTACTCTATCACAGGCAGGCCCCGGCACTGGAGCGTGTGAGTGAGGGAAAGAGCGAAAAGGGTGGCGGCCCGCACCGGCAGATTCCCGGCACCCGGCGTCACCGCTACCGCTGCTCCCTTCCGGGCCTGACGGGGTTTGCGGCTGGCCGTCGCGGGAGAGCCGGCACGGACCACCATTGACATGGCAAGGGCGCTGCCGCCCGAAAACAGAAGAGCCACCGATGACTCGGTGGCCCATCAAAAAATGGCGGAGAGGGAGGGATGACTCCGCGCATCCCTGCGCTCCGCCCTCCGCTTCGCTCCGGGGCATTCGCCCAAGGCGAATGCTCAAATACGTTCCTTACGCATTTGTCGAACCCTCTATCGGGTTCGAATCAGGGCTTCGATCCGCCAAGACAGCCACCGCTCAATCGGTGGCCCATCAAAAAATGGCGGAGAGGGAGGGATTCGAACCCTCGGTACGCGGGTAGCGCACACACGCTTTCCAGGCGTGCTCCTTCGACCGCTCGGACACCTCTCCGGGACTTGCTATTCCGCGCCGCGGAAGCGCGCCATCATAACCGATTCATCCCTTCCTGCTCAAGGGAGGGGCCGCCGCCAGGCGGCCCCGTCTAGTCAGGGCTCGAAACGGGCAGAGACACTGAACCAGGCGCGGGTACGGTCTGCGGCGTATTCGTCACCCGGGTAAAAGTCCGGATCCTCGCCCATGTAGTGACTCAGGCCCAGATTCAGTCGCAGGGGGCCCCAGAGCTCGCGTCCGGCGCCCAGGCTCAGCTCCTCGCCGTAGCGGCCACTGCCCTGATCGACCTGGAACTGGTGGAAGCGGGAATCAAAATCCCAACCCCAGCGCTGGAATCCAACGCCGGCGTAGACGTCAATGAGACCGAACTCGGGCGTGACCAGGAAGCGGTCAGCCTTGCCGTTGAACTCATGCAGGCTTGCCAGGGGGGTCTGGAAGGCCCATTCCCGATCACCACCCAGGCGCTCACGGCCCACATACCAGCTCCAGTCATCCAGTTCCTGTTTCAGCTTGACGTGCTGGTAGCCGAGATCATCATCCGGGCCTTCACCCCGCACGCCTTGCTGCACGGCAGCTTCCAGGCGATAGCTGAAGGTTTCCGTCCACGGCACCGGGCCGGTCAGACGCAGGCCATAATTTCGATGTGACTCCCATTCGTCTTCGTCAAAACGCAGGTTGTGGAAGTAGATGCCCATCCGGTTGTCGCCGATTCGGGTATCCAGGTCCAGAACCGCCGCGCGGCTGTCAATCCGGCCCAGGCCGTCGGGATGATTGGGGCCGAGCACGGTATTGATTCGGTCAATGTACTGACCCAGGAAGCGCGCCCGCTCACCGGTACCGATCCGCAGCCCAAAGGCATTGAATGTCTGCTCCAACTGCCGGAATGAATCGCTGCCAATGAAACGTTCATTGTCATGCCGGATGGCCTGGCGGCCCAACTTGACCTCGAAGGTGTCTTCACGACTGACGAAACGACCCCAGCCCTCGGACACGGCCGTATCCTTCGGGTCGCGCACAGTGGGGAAGTTACCCGGCCGATCCGTGGTGTCTTCAAAACGGGGCTCGCCAACAATCTGCAAGGTCTGGAAGGCCAGGCCGGCATCGAAGCCCCCCACCCGCGGCGTGGTGCCGCGCACACGGAGCCGGAAGGTGGACGCTTCGGCGTTGTCGGAGAAACCATCCTCATCGACCACTTCGAGGCGATAGCGCACATCGGCAAAGGATGCCCCTTCCTCGACTTCACGGGCCGGCGGCACGGGCGGTTCCACCAGGCGCGGGGCCATGGCCAGACAGGGATTGGCATGACCGCTTCGGGCGGTTTCCTCCCCCGGAACCCGGAAGCGTTCACTGCCCGGAATGGGTTCACCGTCTTCGTCGAGCAAGGGCTCGCCAATGCGCGGGTCCATATAGGCTTCGCCAGCCTGCTCATCACAGTGCATGGGGGTAGCACAGGCGGCCACGACCACGGGGGTCAGCAGGATGATCAGCAGCCGAAGCTGCCGGTAGGACAGGCTGGATGGGTAAAGCGGAGATAGCGTTGACATGAAGCAGCGTATTCCTGATCTATAGGGTATTCAGTCGAGAATGCCGGCGTGCCTGAGGGCCGCCCGCACACGTTCGTGGTGTTCCTCGGCCAGCGGAACCAGCGGCAAGCGGATACCGGGCTGAATCAGGCCCATCTCCGCCAGCGCCCACTTGACCGGCACCGGGTTGCATTCCACAAAGAGCTCCCGATGCAGCGGCATCAGGCGGTTATTGATTTCCGCCGCCTTTTCCCGGTCGCCACTGCGGGCGGCATCACACAGGGCCTGCATCTGCTCAGGTGCTACATTGGCGGTGACCGATACATCACCAATTCCACCCCCAAGGATGAAATCCATTGCCGTGGCATCATCGCCACTGTAGAGCTCGATTTCATCGCCACAGAGCTCACGGAGCGCCTGAAGGCGCTGCATGTCGCCGGTGGCTTCCTTCAGACCCACGACCGTATCCAGTTCCGCGAGTCGGGCCACCGTTTCCGGCAGCAGATCACAGCTGGTTCGTCCCGGGACGTTGTAGAGCACCACCGGCTTTTCCACTGCCCGCGCCACCGTGCTGAAATGCCGATAGAGCCCCTCCTGGCTGGGCTTGTTGTAATACGGCACCACCAGCAGGAACCCATCAACGCCCATTGCTTCCACCTTGCGGGTCAGGTGAAGTGTCTGGGCGGTGGAATTGGACCCGGTGCCTGCGATAACCGGCACCCGCCCCGCCGACAGACGGACAGCTTCTCCAATCAGATCGGCGTGCTCGTCGGTTTCCAGCGTCGGGGATTCGCCTGTGGTCCCGGCCACCACCAAGGCCCGGGTGCCGGCATCGACGTGGAATTCGATCAGGCGCTCAAGGGCCTCGAAATCCAGGGCACCATCCGACTTCATCGGAGTGACCAGAGCCACCATGCTTCCGCCGAACATCACTGCACTCCTGCGTATTCCCGAAAGGACAGGACAACTGCCGGACGAACCGGTTCCCGCGGCCACGACCCTGCCCCGGACAACCGGTAGCTGTGAGAGCAGACGCCGAAAGGCGCCTGACGGGGCCGGCAGGCCCGCCGGGACGGAACCCGTCGCTGCTACCGGCACAAAAAGCGCCAGTTTACCCACTGTCCGGCCTGCTGAAAAGCCAAAGCTGATCCAATCCTGTTCGGCGGGGCCAATTGGGCAGTTTTCAGCCCCTCGGGCTCGGGTTAGACTGAAACGCAGACCGGCGGCATTACTACCCCCCGGCTCAACCACATCGGAAAGAACGGGACAATGAATCAGTCACTGATTATCTCTGCCCTGGGCAGCAATCGGCCCGGCCTGCTTGAGGGGCTGACCCGCCATATCAGCCAGAGCGGCTGCAATGTCAGCCACAGCCGCTGCTCCCTGATCGACGGTCATGTGCTCTTCGTGGCCAGGCTGACAGGCAGCTGGGACACCCTGGCCCGGCTCGAGGCATCAGCGGAGCGCCTGCGTCGGGAGCTGGATCTGGACCTGCAGTTGCGACGCATCGAATCGCGTCCGGAGAGGAGCCATCGCCTGCCCTACACCGTGGATATCGTGGCGCGGGATCGTACCGGCACCCTGACTGAGCTGTTGAGCTTTTTCAGCGAATATGAGGTAGAGGTGGCGGAGGTGGTCACCCAGAGTTATGTCTCCGACCACACCGACACCCCAATGGCGACCATTCAGATGACTGTCCACATCCCGGACGCTCAGCCCCTGACCCTGGTCAGGGATCATTTCATGGAGCTCTGCGACCGCCTGAATCTGGATGGGCTGATGGAGCCCATAAAGCATTGAATCCCGATATCAGTAAATGAACAAGGAGCAATAATGACTACCGTCAGTATTGGCAAGAAGGTCCCCGATTTCAGCCTGCCCGCCACCGGAGACCAGGACCTGGGCCTCTCGGATTTCCGCGGCCGAAAACTGGTGCTTTACTTCTACCCCAAGGACAGTACCCCGGGCTGCACCACGGAAGGCCGGGACTTCAGCGCCCTCCACCAGGAATTTCAGGCCGTCAATACCGATATTCTGGGGGTTTCCCGGGACGGGCTGAAGGCCCATGAGAATTTCCGAAGCAAACAGGGTTTCCCCTTCCATCTGCTTTCAGACAAGGATGAAGAGCTGTGTCGAATGTTCGATGTCATCAAGGAAAAAACCATGTTCGGCAAGAAGAGCATGGGGATCGAACGAAGCACTTTCCTGATCGATGACGAGGGCGTACTCCGCCAGGAATGGCGGAAGGTCAAGGTCAAGGGCCATGCAGAGGAAGTGCTGGAGGCGGCCAAGGCCCTTTGAACCAGTACTGACTGCCATCCCTGCTGCCACAACCCGAGGTAAAAATGAGCCATTCCGACAAGAAGCTGTTCGTGCTCGACACCAATGTCCTGATGCACGACCCCACCGCCATCTTTCGCTTTGAGGAACACGATATCTTCCTCCCCATGGTGGTACTTGAGGAGCTGGACGCCCACAAGAAGGGGATGTCGGAATCAGCGCGAAATGTGCGCCAGATCAGTCGATTCCTGGATGAGCTCATGCATGGCGCCAAGGGCGAACAGGTGGCTGACGGCCTGCCCTTGCCGGAGGCTGGCCGATCCGCCGGTGCCGATTGCCGGCCCTCAGGCCGCCTGTTTTTTCAGACCGAGCCCTTGCCTGCCAAATTGCCGGACTCCCTGCCCGGGAATAAACCGGACAACACCATCCTGGCGACCACCCTCGGTCTGCAGCGGAAGCGTGCGGACACCCAGGTGATCCTGGTGACCAAAGACATCAATCTGCGGATCAAGGCCACGGTGGTTGGAGTCAAGGCGGAGGACTACTACAACGATAAGGTCCTGGAAGATGTGGACCTGCTATTTTCCGGGGTGGACGAACTGCCCGAGGATTTCTGGGAGACCCACGGCGAAGCCATGGATTCCTGGACCGAGAACGGGCGCAATTATTACCGCCTCAGTGGCCCCCGGGTTGCCGATTGGCAACCCAACCAGTTCGTGACCGGCGGGGATGATTTCGAGGCCATTGTCCGCACCGTGGACGGCGACTCTGCGACTCTGGAGATGAGCCGGGACTTCCGCAGTCCCCGCAACGCGGTCTGGGGCATTACCGCCCGCAACACGGAGCAGAATTTTGCCCTCAATCTGCTGATGGACCCGGAGGTGGATTTCATTTCCCTGCTGGGTGCCGCCGGTACCGGCAAGACCCTGCTGACACTGGCCGCCGGCCTGACCCAGACCCTTGAAGAAAATATCTACAGCGAAATCATCATGACCCGGGTCACCGTGCCCCTGGGCGAGGATATCGGCTTCCTGCCGGGCACGGAGGAAGAGAAAATGACGCCCTGGATGGGGGCACTGATGGACAATCTGGAAGTGCTGACCCGCTCCGAGGAAGGTGGGGACTGGGGGCGGGCGGCAACCAATGATCTGCTCCAGAGCCGGATCAAGATCCGTTCGCTCAATTTCATGCGGGGGCGTACCTTTCTGAACCGCTTCATCATCCTCGACGAGGCCCAGAACCTGACGCCCAAGCAGATGAAGACCTTGATCACCCGGGCCGGGCCAGGCAGCAAGATCATCTGCCTGGGCAATGTAGCCCAGATCGATACCCCCTATCTCACCGAAACCACCTCGGGGCTGACTTACGTGGTGGACCGGTTCAAGAACTGGGCCCACTCCGGGCATGTCACCCTCATGCGCGGGGAACGCTCACGGCTGGCGGATTACGCCTCCGAGGTGCTCTGAACAAGGCAAGCGCAGGGCCGCGAAGTCAGGATTCGGAGGCCGCCGAGCTGTCCTGCTCCGGATCCTCCTGCGACTGCCTCGGCCAAGCCTTGAGGACGGCCTGAAAGAGGATGGCCAGGGGAATGGCGAAGAATACGCCCCAGAAGCCCCAGATGCCGCCGAAAAAGAGGACCGCCACAATGATGGCGATAGGGTGAAGATTGATCACCTCGGAGAACAGGATGGGCACCAGCACATTTCCATCCAGCATCTGGATAATCCCATATGCCACCAGGATCCATGCCAGTTCGGCGCTCCAGCCAAACTGGAAATAGGCCACCAGAGCCACCGGCACCGTCATCACCGCCGCCCCGATATAGGGGATCAGCACCGAAATCCCCACCAGGAAGCCCAGCAGCATGGCGAAATTAAGGCCCATGAACATGAAGGTGATGTAGGTCACCACCCAGACAATCAGGATCTCCCAGAACTTGCCGCGGATGAAATTGCCCAGCTGGGAATCCACCTCCTCCCAGACGCGCGCGGCCAGGCCACGTTGGCGCGGCAAGTGGCTCCGGGCCCAGTCCAGAATGGATTCCTTGTCCTTGAGAAAGAAGAACACCAGCAATGGCATGAGGACCATATAGACCAACAGGGTCACGACGCCGACGACCGAAGACACCGTCTGTTGCAGGGCGGTATCGGTGAATCCCCCGGCTTCCGACTGGATCTGCTCCAGAAAGCGCTCGACCTGGGTCTCGCTGAACAGCGTCGGATACCGCTCGGGCAGGGTCATCAGCAGTCGCTGCCCCTCCGCGAACATGGCCGGGGCCAGATCCAGCAACTGCCCCGCCTGGCGGACCAGGATCGGAAAGAGGCTGAAAATCAGCAACAGTAGAACCACAAAGAAAAGAGTGAAGACCAGCGAAACCGCGAGCAGGCGGGGAATCCCCATCCGCTGCATGGGCTGGATGACCCCTTCCAGCAGGTAGGCGATGATGACGCTGGCGATCACCGGGGCCAGATATTGGCCGGCAAAGACGATGCCCAGGAAGCCCGCCACCAGCAGGCCGACCAGAATCACCACCTGGGGATCGGAAAAATGCTTGTAAAACCAGTCCCTAATGACATTCATGTGCCGGTCCAGACTGCCTGATGGATAGGGGCAAATCATCGCCCCTCATCCGGAGGTTGTAAAGGGCCCATAATGCCAGGGGCCCCGTAAAGCCGCCCTCTACCGCATCAGGCCCTCCTCAACGAGCACCTTGCTTCTTCCGTGACCCTGTGCTTGAATCAGCCGGAAGACGCCCAAACAGCCGTTTGTTCACAAACAAATTTCGAGGGGAATAAGCAATGAGCCACAGTATCCTGCGTTGCTGCACGGCCGTCCTGGTGGTGGGTGCGACCGCGGCTGTCCCGATCGCGGCCTCAGCCGCCGGGTTCGCTGTTACCCATCAGGGCGCACGCGGCGCGGGCCATGCCTTCGCCGGCGGCGCTGCGCTGGCCGAGGACGCCTCTACCATCTTCTTCAACCCGGCCGGCATGACCCGCCTCGAGGGCCGGGAATTCGTCATCAGCCTGCATGGCAACGATGTGCGCATGGACTTCACCAAGGACTCGGCGACCGATGCCATCGGCCAGCCGCTCTCCGGCGGCGAAGGCGGCCGGATCGGCCAGCTCTCGTTCATCCCGAATGCCTATTACCACCAGCAGATCAATGATCAGCTGCACTTCGGCGTGGGACTAAGCGTACCTTTTGGATCACGGACTAAGTACGACTCAGACTCCATCTTTCGCTATCAGGCCCTTGAGTCGGATCTGGGCATCATTAACCTTGCGCCCTCAATCGCCTACAAGGTCAATGATGTGGTTTCCCTCGGCCTTGGCCTCAACATTCATTACATGGAGATTTCCACACTCAGTAATGCGCTTGATTTCGGCGCCATCTGCTTCGCTCAGGTGGACCCCACCACCTGTAGCGCTCAGGGGCTCAGCCCCCAGTCGGCGGATGGCCGCGTAGAGCTGTCGGGCGACGGCATGGGCTACGGTTTTACTGCTGGCGCCCTGTTCGATTGGGGAGAGACCCGCCTGGGTGTGAACTACCGAAGCTCGGTAGACCACGACCTGAGCGGGAAAGCCCGATTCAGTGACGTGCCGACACTCTTCAGCACGCAGGGTCTGTTCATCGACGACCGCATCACGTCTGAATTCGAGAGCCCCGATGCCCTGTCCTTGAGCATTGCCCATCAGGTCTCTGATCAGATCACTCTGTTTGGTGACTACACGCGGATGGGCTGGCAAAGCTTCGATGAGCTGCGGGTCGAATTCGACAATCCCAACCAGCCCGATTCCGTCGAGCCGATCAACTTCCAGAGCCAGGATCGCTATTCCATCGGCCTGGACTATCGCAGGAGTGATGCCTGGACCTTCCGTGCCGGCATTGCCTACGACGAGTCAGCGGCACGCGACCGGTTCAACCGGCCGCCGCGGACGCCCGATAACGATCGTACCTGGCTTGCCCTTGGCGCTACATGGCAGACGTCTGAATCCAGTGAATGGGATTTCGCCTACGTTCATGTGATGCTGGGTGACGATACCCCCTTCGACCGCACGGGCGGCCAGGGCGACCGCATCGTCGGGAGCTACGAGGCGGCTGCCAATATACTGTCCGCACAGTATCGCTACCGGTTCTGACAACCCTAAGGTCGATTCAGGAAAAACGCCCCACCAACGGGGCGTTTTTTTTCGCCCGCCAGGCCGGAACCTGACATCCGGCGAGGGTCACCCCGCGGGGTTGAATAAAATGCCGGCCCAAGCCGTTATGGATGGTTTTTTCACGGTGCCCACCAGACTTGAGTGAAACGCCAAGCCTGTTATCTTGTCCCAAGATAGAATACCCACCGTCTCCGGGAGGCTCGTTTCTGGAATGCGCCTGATAGTCGCCAAGCTGTGCAGTCTGGTCCTGGCCGCCGCGCTCAACCTGTCGCCGGCACCCGCCCATGGTCAGGCCTTTGACATCAGCAAGCTCCCGGACCTGGGGGATGCCAGCAGCACGGTTTTCTCGCCCCGGGAACAGGACCAGATCGGCAAGGAAGTGGTCCGGCGGATGCGGGAGGCCAGCGTACTGCTGGAAGACCCGGATATCGAGGAGTACGTTCGGGACCTGGGCCAGCACATTGCCGCCCACAGCTCACGTCCCGGCGATCAGTTTCACTTTTTCGTCATGCGCAGTGCCGAAATCAATGCCTTCGCCCTGCCCGGCGGCTATATCGGCCTGAATGCGGGCCTGATCCTGGCCGCCGATACCGAGGCGGAGCTGGCTGGCGTGGTGGCCCATGAGATTGCCCACGTCACCCAGCGCCATATTGCCCGGCAGATCGACGCCATGCAGGGTAGCGGCCTGGCCACTCTCGGAGCCATGCTGGGCGCCATCCTGATCGCCGCCAATACCGGCGACTCCGATGCCGCGATGGCCACCATGTTGTCGGCTCAGGCTCTCCAGCTGCAGCGGCAGATCAACTACACCCGCGCCCATGAATATGAAGCCGACCGGGTGGGGATCCAGATGATGGCCGATGCCGGCTTTGACCCGGAGGGCATGGCCCGCTTCTTCGAGAAGCTTCAGCGTCGCCATCAGTACGGCGCAGGTCAGGCCGTTCCTGAATACCTGCGCACCCACCCCCTCACCACTCATCGCATCACCGAGGCCCGAAATCGGGCACGTCGGCTAAGCGAAGGAGAATACGAGTCAGGTCGCCGTTTCTACCTTGCCCGGGAGCGAATCAACGCCCGCGTTGCGGTCAGCTCGGGGCGTGACCCGGTCCAGCTGACTCCGGCGCGATCACCTGCCAGCCCCAGCTTCACCATGGACCTGCAACGCTACAGGCAGGCACTGGAAGACCAGTTTCGGGGCCGTCATGAACAAGCAGCCCGTGTCTTTGATCAACTCCGCCAGAGCTCGCCTGACATCATCGCCTACCATGTGGGTCATGCTGAAAACCTCCTGGGCCAGGGCAAGATGGATGAGGCCCTTGCCCTCCTCCAACGGGCAGCCGAACTCTTTCCTGATAATGAAGTCCTGATGGAGAGCCACGCTCGCACCCTGCTTCAGATGGATAAACCCGAGGAAGCCCTGGCGCTTCTGCAGCGACTGACCCGGCGCCCGGGAGCTCAGCCCCGGCATTTCCGAATGATGGCCGAGGCCAGTAACAACCTGGGTGATATTCCGGGGTCTCATTTCCACATGGCCGGTTATTTCCACAAGCATGGCGACCTCTACCATGCCCTGACCCAGATGCGCATGGCCCTGAGCCATCCCGCCCTGGACGACTCACGGCGCAATCGCTACATGGATCGCATGGATCAGCTGCATATGGAATGGCGAAACCTGCCCTCCTCCGCCCAAAGGGCACAGCGAGGCACACCGCCACGGTAGCTGTACTGATCGAGTCCGGCTGGCAGCAAAAAGAAAATCCCCCTTCCCTGTCACAAGGGAAGGGGGATTTCTTGTGCCGTTCAAGGAGTGTCAGGGACGGCGAGTATGGGCAATGGCGCCGCTGAAGTAGAGGCTGTTGATCAGCAAACGATTGGTCCCGAACCAGAAAGCCCGGAAGCTGGGATTGTCGACAAACAGCACCACCGTGCCACTCCCCACTCGATCGGCCTTCACCGACAGGCTGCCGCCCATGGTGGCCAGGTTTTCTTCTGAAACGTAGCCGCTCAGCAGAGGTTCCTCACTGTAGCGCGCTACCTGGTTGTAGGGATTATCGCCAGGCTCCAGGTAACGCGTGCTGTTGCGGAATACGGGCAGCTTCTCCCGAGTGTAGCCGTATGCCAGGGGATGGCTCAGATCCAGGTGGGTTTCGAAAATGGAACCGCCAATCACCTGGGCGGCGATATCACCGCTAAAATCCCCGTAGGGCAAGCGGTCTTCCTCGCCCTGCGGGCGGTCGCGAAAGTCGAGCTCGTAGAGTCCGCTATCCGAAACCCACTGGAGGGCGTTTTTCTGTGCCACCAGGGTGCCGCCCTCGTGGACCCATTCGTGCAGGGCCTCCTCGGCCCTTTCGTCCAGTTGCTGCTGCCACTGGCCATTAACCATGAACAAATGGGTATAGCGATCCAGGTCGGCCCGACCCAACTCGCCATGATTCAACAGAGTCACCGGGACCCCATAACGATGGTCCAGCAGGTGCCAGATCTCCCCGGCTTCCTGCATGTGAACGCCGTCATCCACGAGAATCGCAGGGCGTACGGGTTCGACCGGACGGAAGCTGGGACTTCCCAGGTCAATCCCGCCACGGCTCAGACCACTATCCAGCGCCGTCACATCCACACCATCTCGCCGCGCATACCGGCGCAGAATGGACTCGATCTCTTCATGGCTGGCCTCGTCCTGAAGCCCCGCGGGGATGAGAATGGTGCCTCGGGCGAACTCTCGGCTCTCGCCACCCCCCACAGAGGCTTCGAACTCATTGGTGGCAACCCGAAGGCGAACCCCGGCCTCCAACAGCCTCTGGGCCATGCGCGGTGCATAATAGGGCGCCCAGTCGAAGGCCCAGGCTACCGGGCGGTCCACATCCAGGGCCAGACTGCCTCCGAGCCCTGGCACATCGTCCAGGGCCTGACCGGCATCCAGACGGCGCAACTGCCGCGCCGACAGCTCCGCCGTCGGCATATTGAATGCCAGCGGCAAGGTCCAGGTGGAAACATCATAGAAGCGCGTGTCCGGGAAGCTCAGCTGCCGCTCCATCATCGCCAGGATAAAGCGGTACTGGGGCTGCTCCAGGGGCACTACCCAGGCCTCGCCCGGTCGAAATTGATGGCCGTCTACCTCAATCGACTCACCCAGAGGGCTGACTTCCACATCCTGGCGCAGGAGGATTTCCACCAGCTCGACTGTCCGGCCACGATCCGCGGGGTCACCAAAGACAAAAGCCTTGCGGCGATCCTGGCGGGCCTCATCCATGGCGTCTTCAAAGAACTGCTGCTGGAATCCCAGCAGTTCATCACGCAATTCGTGACTGGCCTCCAGCGTCGAGAATGAGGTCAGGACCTGGTTACGAACCGCCTCGGTGAAGCTGCGCTCACCGTGGATGGTCTCCCGCAGATGGCCCCTGGCACTGGCCTGCTCATAGAGAATGCCAATGGCACCCTGGATATCGGGAAAGGTCGAGCCTTTGCCGTAGTAGTAGTCGTCGAATACTTCCCGTGTGAAATAAGGCACGCCGTATTGATCCAGGATATCGGCATGGAATTCGGCAATCTTGCCGGTCAGCTCAAAATTCCGGTCCGGCGTCCGGGGGTTATCCCGGTCGGGATCACCCGGCTGGAAAAAATAGGTGCTGTTACGCCCCATTTCATGCCAGTCGCCAACCACGTTGGGCTTCCAGGCCTGGAAGCCGGCGACTCGCGCCCGGGACTCGGGATGCTGGACCGGCAGCCAATCACGATTGAGGTCGAACCAATAGTGGTTGGTTCTGGCCCGTGGCCAAACCTGCCGATGCTCGCGATTCTGTGGATCCGCTACCAGCGTCTGGCCCCGGTGCATATTGACCCAAGTGGCAAAGCGCTGAACCCCATCCGGGTTCATGGCCGGCTCAATAAGGATAATGGTGTTGTCGAGAATCTCGCGAGTACGCTCGTCTTGAGCAGCCGCCAGATGCCAGGCCACCACCATGGAGGCATTAGCGCCACTGGCCTCGTCACCGTGAATGCTGTAACCAAACCAGTTAACCACCGGGTGCTCGGTCAGGTCCTCGCCGCTGCCTGGCTGCAGGGCCTGAAGCCGTGCATCGCGAATTTCCTCAAGGTTGTCCTGGTTGCTGCTGGAGCTTATCCGCACTACCAGCATGGGTCGCTGCTCATAGGTGCGCTCTTTCTCCACCATGGTCACCCGATCAGAGGCAGCAGCCAGATGCTCGAAATAACGAATGAGCTGGTCGTGGCTGGCATGCCACTCCCCTGGCTGAAAGCCAAGAACATCTTCGGGCGTAGGGATGCTGTCATCGTATTCGCTCGCCCAGGGCAGGTACCAGTCAAGCTCTGAACCAGCCAGGGCCCGGTCGCTTGCCAGCAGGGACAAGCTCAACAGCAGCAATACCAGGCTTGATGTGAATGCTCTCATTGTGACTCCTTTGGTTGCTTGCAGTCAGCAGAGCGGCTTCCCCATGGCCGTCCGTTCTCATCTCCCTCTCAGATTACTCGCAGCGAAATCGCCATGATTCCTCCAGGCCACCGGGCCTGTTAAGATGCGCAAAATTCCAAGGAATTCGTTTGCCATGCATCGATCCAGCCTGCGTTTTCTCGCCGCGCTCCTGATCGCATCACTTGTGGGTGCCTGCGCCAGCGTTCCCGCCGAGGATCGGGATCCGCGAGACCCCTGGGAAGGCTTCAACCGCAAGGTCTATGCCTTCAACGACGCCATCGATCGCGCGGCTTTGCGGCCGGTCGCCGTCGCCTACCGGGACAATGTGCCGCGGCCGGTACGAAGCGGCATCGGCAATTTTCTCAGTAATCTGCGCCAGCCCGTGGTGATCCTTAACAGCGGCCTCCAGGGCAAGGGTGGCGAGGCATTCAGCGGCACCGGCAGATTCCTGATCAACACAACCATTGGCATTGGTGGTCTGTTTGATCCTGCCACCCATGTGGGCCTTGAAGCGGCCAACGAGGACTTCGGCCAGACTCTGGGCGTCTGGGGTGCCGGCGCCGGCCCCTATCTGGTCCTGCCGGGGCTTGGCCCCTCCACGGTGAGGGACACCACGGGTATGGCGGTGGATAGCTATGTTGACCCCACCTATCAGACCATTCCCCTGCCCGAGCGCTACGGCCTCTATCTCATTCGCGCTGTTGACGTCCGGGCCGGGCTGCTGGATGCAGACCGTTTCCTGGAAGAGGAATTCGACCCCTATGTCACCATGCGTGAAGCCTATCTTCAGCGGCGCCGCCATCTCATCTACGACGGTGATCCACCGCCCGAGGACTGGGAAGACGACTGGGAAGATGACGATGACTGGGACTGGTAAGCGCCTGCGGCAGCCAGGCGCCTGCTAGCCACCAAGATCGCCAAACACCGAGTCGAGCTGGCTGATCCGAATCAAGGCCTTGAGCTGCTCGGGGATTTCCCCCAGCTTCAGCTGGCCTCCGGCCGCCTGACAACGGCGCCACCATTCCACCATGACGGCCAGGCCCGCACTGTCGACGCGCTTCACTCCGGAAAGATCCAGTTCCACGGTCGTGGCAAAATCCAGAGACTGGGACAGGGTCAGAGCCTGTTCGGCGGTGCCGAATACCAGTTCGCCACTCAGTCGGTAACGGCCCCGGCCGGCCTTCTCCAGATCCAGGCTGGATGGCGACTGGTCAGCCATTGTCCTGCTCAATAGATTCCTCCATCTCCTGTTCCTTACGACGGGTCCGGTCCCGAAGGCGCTCAATGACCGCATCGATACCCCGCTGACGAATCTCACTGTCAAAGGAATTACGGTAGTTGGTCACGTAGGAAACACCCTCGATCGTCACATCAAAGACTTTCCAGCCGTCATCGGTGTAGCGGAGAGCGAAATCCACGGGAATATTGGAAGCGTCATCGCGCACCACCTCGGTACGGACTCGAGTCCGCGAGGGGTCTGGCTCACCCCGGGTCGGCCGGACTTCGATCTCGATTTCGGACAGGTCCTGATCCACCAATGCGTCTGAATAGCTGCGCACCAGGAAGCGATAGAAGGCTTCGCCAAAATCACGGCGCTGTTGAGGGCTCGCATCACGACCATGTCGGCCGAGCACCAGGCGAGTGGCATAGGGCAGATCAAAGACCGGCAGCAGCAGATCTTCTACAAACTGATAAGCTGCGCTCGGATCATCCTGCATCTCGTCCTGACGCTCTCTCAGCTCACGCAGGATTTCGTGAGCGGTTTCCTCCACCATGACTGCCGGGTCCGGGAGAGAGTCCTCCTCAGCCAGGGATGACGCGGGAAGGGCTAAAACGGCCGCGGCCATGGCAGTCGTCAAGACCTGAATGATTCTGCTCTGCATAACTTAATCTCCCTGCATGGTCAGGAATTGGCCAATAATACGTTCAAGCACAATGGCTGATTGGGTATGAATGATCTGATCGCCCTCGGTTAAAGCATCTGGATCCCCCCCCGGGTCCAGGGCAACGAATTGCTCACCCAGCAAGCCCGAAGTCCGAATGGAGGCGATGCTATCCGCCGGTAGATTATCGTGACGGGCACTGATGCGAAGGGTCACTACCGCATCCAGACGATCGTCATCAAAACGGATATCACTGACCCTGCCGAGCCGCACCCCCGCCATGGTGACCGGTGCCCTGACCCGCAGGCCACCGATATCGTCAAAGCGGGCGCTGACTTCAAAGCTGTCCTCTGTTCCCAGAGTACGCATTCCGGTGGTCTGGGTTACCAGAAAGAAGATGGCCAGAATCCCCAAGAGGACAAACAGGCCGGTACCAAAATCCATTGCCTTGTTGTGACGCATGCCTCAACCCTCACCGACGATAATGGCAGTAATCAATAGGTTAATAGCCAGCACCGCGACTGCAGTGATGACGATTGCCCGTGTGGTGGCGCGACTGACACCCTCAGCAGTGGGCGGGGCATTGTAGCCCTCGTAGACGGCCACCAGGCTGGCCGTTATCCCGAATGCTATGCTTTTCCAGACGCCACTCATGACATCTGTCCGGACATCAACCGCCGCGTTCATCTGAGACCAGAAAGGCCCGGCATCCACACCCAGTAGACCCACACCCACGACATAGCCGCCAAAGATGCCCAGTGCACTGAAGATGGCCGCCAGCAATGGCACCGCAATCACACCCGCCAGAAAGCGGGGCATGATGACCCGTTTGACCGGGTCAACGGCCATCATTTCCATGCCTGACAATTGGTCGGTTGCCCGCATGAGTCCAATCTCGGAAGCCAGGGATGTCCCCGCTCGACCGGCGAATAGTACTGCGGTCAACACCGGCCCCAGCTCCCGAACCAGAGTCATGGCGACCATCACACCCAGGGACTCCGTGGCCCCAAACTGATTGAGTATGTGGTAGCCCTGCAGGGCCAGCACCATGCCCACGAATACCGCTGAAATGCCGATGATGAGCAGAGAGTGGGCGCCAATCCGGTGCAATTGGTACCAGACCAGGCCAAATCGCATCAGTGCGGCCGGGGTTTCCCAGAGCAACCGGCCCAGAAAGCGGGTCATGGCACCCAGGGTTTCCACAAACTCCCGCAGTGCCTCGCCCAGGTCACGGAACATGGCCCTCATCGTGGCACCTCTCGCAAGTCTTCAGGATAGTCCCGCGCCGGGAAATGAAAGGGCACCGGGCCATCAGAGAGGCGATGCATGAACTGGCGCACCCAGGGCGACTCCTCGCCCCGCAGCTCCTCCGGGGTCCCGCCGGCGATAATGCGGCCATCGGCAATGATCCAGGCCCAATCCGCCACCTGAGAGACTTCTTCGATGTCGTGGGAGACGATCACACTGGTGAGGCCGAGCGCCTCGTTGATCTCTCTGATCAGGCGAACGATCACACCCATGGAAATGGGGTCCAACCCGGCAAAAGGCTCGTCGTAGAGAACCAGCTCCGGATCCATGACAACGGCACGAGCCAAACCCACTCGACGGGCCATGCCGCCGGAAAGCTGAGAAGGCATAAGACGCGCCGCACCACGCAGGCCAACCGATTGCAGCTTGGTCATGACCAGATGATGAATCAGGCAATCCGGGAGCTGGGTATGCTCCCGAAGCGGGAAGGCGACATTCTCATAGACATCTAGATCCGTCAGCAAGGCACCATGCTGGAAAAGGAAGCCAATGCGCTTGCGCAGCCGATACAAGGCTTCTCGCCCAATGCCCGTCACCTCCTGGCCATCGACCCGGATACTGCCCCTCTCTGGCAGCAACTGGCCGGTTACTAGCCGCAGAAGGGTCGTCTTGCCGGTCCCACTGGGCCCCATGATCGCGGTGACCTTGCCCCGTGGGATGCTCAGACTGACATCTTCGAAAATCGGCCGTCCGTCGCGCTGGAAACGAAGGCCTTCCAATTCGATATGTGGTTCTTGCCCCGCTGGACGCGTCATGACGCCATCCTTGTTGAACAGGCCAAAAAAAGCCCCGGGAAGTGATTCCCGGGGCCCCAGTGCTTGCTTAGGCTGCCTTGTCCTTCTCCATATTCTCGGACCAGTCACCGGACCGGGCTGCGCCGTTGCAGCGGGCACGATGATAGTAGGCCTGCTGGGCAGCTTCCGCCTTGGACTCGTCGCCAGCCCAGGTCTTCAGGGCCGGGGCCTGAAGGGCACGGCCATAGGAGAAGCTGAGCTCCCAGGGATGCGGGCCGAGCTGGTTCATGATGTTCAGATGCTCGGTCGCCAATTCATCGCTCTGCCCACCGGAGAGGAAGACGATCCCCGGTACGGCCGCGGGCACATGGCGGCGCAGACAGCGCACGGTGGCCTCGGCCACTTCACGGGGGTCTGCCTGACGTTCTGCCTGTTTGCCCGCGATGACCATATTGGGCTTGAGCAGAATGCCTTCCATCACCACGCCGTGCTCGAACAGGGCATTGAAGACCCGATTCAGGGTCCGGCTGGTGACGTCCTCACAGACCTCAATGCTGTTACTGCCGTCCATCAGCACTTCCGGCTCAACAATGGGCACGATGCCGGCTTCCTGACACAGGGCGGCATAACGGGCCAGCGCGTGGGCATTGGCATCCAGGCACCAGTCCGAGGGGTGCCCCTTATCGGTGTCGATGCTGATCACGGCACGCCACTTGGCGAACTGAGCGCCCAACTCGGCATATTCGGCCAGGCGATCACGCAGACCATCCAGCCCCTCTGTGACCTTCTCGTCAGGATGCCCCGCCAGCGGCTTGGCACCGGCATCCACCTTGATCCCCGGAATGATGCCTTTGGACTTCAGCAGCTCGGGGAAGGGCGTGCCCTCCCGGCTGGACTGGCGCAGGGTCTCATCAAAGAGGATTACACCGCTAACGAACTCCTCGGCGCCAGGGGTGGTGAACAGAATCTCCCGATAACGGCGGCGAGTCTCTTCAGTGGATTCCACACCCACCGAGTCCAGCCGCTTCTTGATCGTCCCGGTACTCTCATCGGCGGCCAGAATACCCTTCCCAGGGGCCACCAGATCATTGGCAACACGCTTTAGCTGGTCCAGCTTACGCTCGAATTCCGCGTTCATTTCTCTGCAACCTCCACTGTGATTCGCTTCCGCCAGGGCTAATAGGCGCGGGACAGGAAATCCGGCGGATTCCGCAGGCGCGCCTGAGCATAATCGGGGTATGTTAGCAGATGCCGGGCACCGCCCGGTACTCCCCCGGACGGGGGAGTCGTGGGGGGCAGATTCAGGCCGGGCGGGCCGTGTCTCCCTGCGCGAGGGCCAGCATGCGGGCAGGAATGGCCTCGAGGCCAAGGATCTCCTCCGCCGCCCCTAACTGGACCGCCGCCCCGGGCATGCCCCAGACGGTCGAGCTCGCCTCGTCCTGAACCATTGTGGATGCCCCGGCCTTGCGCATTTGCAGCAGCCCTTCGGCACCATCACGGCCCATGCCGGTCAATAAAACACCCACCGACTCACTCCCCGCCGCCTGGGCCACGGACTCGAACATCACGTCAACACTGGGGCGATGGCGATTGACCGTCGCCGATTGATCCAGTCGACAAACCAGGCGGGCACCATCACGCCGAAGGCGCAGATGATAATCCCCCGGGGCCACATAGGCATGCCCCGGCATGAGAGGAACGCCATTCTCCGCTTCCCGAACCGTGAGACTGCAAATTCCATTCAGACGCTCCGCGAAGGGGCCGGAAAAACTGGCGGGAATGTGCTGGCTAATAATGATGGGCGGCGCGTTGGGCGGCAGGCATTCCAGCACTCGGCGGATGGCCTCGGTACCACCAGTGGAGGCCCCTATCGCCACGACCTTCTGCCGACCGCCGGTGCTTCTGGCCTCGTAGGCGCCGGCCTCCCTCAAGGACTCCCGGACCCGCTGACGAAACGCCTCTCGGGCCTCGCCGGAGTAGGTTTCCCGCGAACTGACCCGAGCCCGAGCCGCCGCCTTGACCTTGGAAACCACCTCGGCAGCATAATCCTGCAGCTTGACCGACAGTTGCTGTGCCGGCTTGGTCACAAAATCTACCGCTCCCAATTCCAGAGCCTGAAGGGTCACTTTCGCTCCGTCATGGGTGAGGGATGACACCATGACCACTGGCATGGGACGCAGACGCATCAGGTTTTCGAGAAAGGTGAGCCCATCCATGCGAGGCATTTCCACATCCAGGGTGATCACATCGGGGTCATGTCGCTTGATCTGATCCCGTGCGACATAGGGGTCGGGTGCGGTCGCCACCACTTCGATCCCGGGATCGGATTCCAGCATCCGGGTCAGCAACTTACGGACCAGAGCGGAATCATCCACTACAACCACACGAATCTTGCCTGGCATACGCAATTATTCTCCTCGCAATGCAGCTTCAGTCCCGCCGTGACGGCGCGCCACCACAGACTCTACCCCACGGGCCCGAGGCTTCTGCAACTGGACTCGACCATTTTCAGTAAAGAAGCGAATGACCCGATGCTCCCGCCCGCCAACATCCCGGGCAATCACCGGAATTCCCAGCCTCTCAAGCACTTCTTCTGCATATCCGATATTGCCACGTCCCACAGGCTGCATACCGGCCAACATCTCCGCGCCACCAAACAGCTTGGCCTGCATCCGCGTGCGACAGGCACCCATCCGCTCCATGCCATCCACAATAGCCCTCATGGCATAGACGCCATACCGGCAATCACCTTCAACTTGTTTATCGGCAGAAACGCGATCAGGCCAGGGCAGCAGGAAATGGTTCATCGCCGCCACCGGTCCCTCGGGATCCCGCAGGCAAACCGCCACACATGAACCCAACAGGGTGCTGATTATCGCCGGCCCTGCAGCGACGCAATAACCACCCGCATGAATCCGAAAAACATCTCGGTCAAGCCTGGGATCGAAGGTCGAAAAGCCTTGAGAGTTACCGCCAAAAACCTGACGCATTTTGCGTGCCTCCGACATTCCCATGCACCATAACCGCCATCAACTCAGTCCCGCCTCCGATAAATGGTCTTGCCTATTAGTTGATAGCGGTCAGTCAGACCATGAAGGGACTCTGAATGCCCGAGGAACAAATGCCCTTTGGGGGCCAAATGATCGGCGAACCCCTCCACGACCTGCTTCTTGTGTGCACGATCAAAATATATGATCACATTACGGCAGAACACTGCATCAAAAGACTGCCTTATTCTCCATGGTTGAATCAGATTCACGCGTTGAAACTGCACAATTTCACGCAACGACTTGCCTACACGCACCTTGCCTTCATTCACGCCCTTGCCCCGCAGGAAGAAACGACGCAGACGTTCCTGAGAGACATCCTTGAGACTCTCCATGGGATACACACCCTCTTCCGCCTGCCGCAAGATGGCACCGTCCACGTCAGTGGCCCAGATTTCGGCCCGCCATCCGGGATGAGCGTCCAAAAACTCCGCCATGACCACGGCGATGGAATAGGGCTCTTCGCCACTTGAACAGCCTGCTGACCAGATGCGTATCACCCGGTCTCGCTGATGCCTTTGCACCATCTCCGGCAGGAAGGTCTCGCGAAGATAATCAAAATGGTGAGACTCGCGAAAGAACTGGGTGACGTTCGTGGTCATGGCGTTGACCAGCTCTTCCAACTCTGCCTGATCACCCTTGCGCAGTCGTGCAAGATACTCGGCAAAGGAGGACAAACCCAGGGCCCGCACCCGTCTTGAGACCCGGCCATAGACCAGATCGCGTTTGCCACTGGCGAGGGCGATCCCGACGCTTTGCTCGATAATGCGACGCAGCTCCTCGTATTCAGCGTCCGAGAACGCATACTGCTTGGCTGAGGACTGTTTCATCGGTACGGACATCGTCAGTGGCCTGCTCCCCAGATTATGGCAAAATTCTCTCAACTAACAGAAGCTCAACCGATAAAAATCAGTTCAAGCCCGAGACTGCTACTCCACTGTCTTGGCAGGGAGCCAAAGAAAAAGGGTGGCGAGTCAGAGACGCCGCCACCCTTGATGTTAATACCCACATCGCAACTTCCTGCCAGAAGAAGGCATGAACGGCGTCAGAACTCCTCCCAAAGGTCATCCTCAGACCGACTGGACTGAACCGGGCGCCCAGACTCCTGACGACGTGGACTAGACTGCCCCGTATCCTGTCCAACACTTGATTGCTTGGCACTCTGCAACTGGTCCTTGACCCGCTCCTCCTGTTCACGGGTGGCACGCTTGGCCTCATGGCTGCGCTCCGCCAGGATCTGTCCTTCCTGGTCATCCGCACCCAGACTGAAAAAGGCGACACGATCCAGCAACTGACCGGCCTGCTCCTGCATGGAACGGCTGGTAGCGGCAGTTTCCTCCACGAGCGATGCGTTCTGCTGGGTGACTTCGTCCATCTGCATGATGGCCCGATTGACCTGATCAATACCGGAAGCCTGCTCATTGGAAGCAGCGGCAATCTCGGCGACAATCTCTGTCACCCGGCGCACATTCTCCACGATGCCTTCCAGGGTCTGGCCGGATTGCTCCACCAACTCGGAGCCGTTCTTGATCTTGTCCACACTGTCGTTGATCAGATCCTTGATCTCCTTGGCGGCCTTGGCACTACGCTGAGCCAGGTTCCGAACCTCCGTTGCAACCACGGCAAAGCCGCGCCCCTGCTCACCCGCCCGGGCCGCTTCAACCGCCGCATTGAGAGCGAGCAAATTGGTCTGGAAAGCAATCTCATCGATCACCGAGATAATCTCGACGATCTTGCCACTGCTTTCGTCGATCTCGCGCATGGCCCCCACCGCCCGCTTGACCACCTCGCCACCACGCTCGGCGTCTTGACGGGTCCCAGAGGCCAGTTGATTGGCCTCTTGGGCGTTATCCGCATTGTTCTTCACCGTGGAGGTCATCTCCTCCATGCTGGAAGCGGTTTCTTCAATGGAGGAAGCTTGCTCCTGAGTACGCTGAGCGAGATCATCCGTACCGGAGGCAATTTCCTGGGCAGCAGCATCCACGGAGGTGGCCGCTTCACGCACCCGGGTCACGATATCGGCGAGCTTTTCATCCATGCGGGAGAGATCCTCGATCATCAATCCCACTTCATCCCGTACCTTGACTGTTGTACGGTTATTGAGCTGACCATCAGCGATACGGCTGATCACATCGGAAGCCTTGGCCAGGGCAGAATTGATATTGCGAATTGTGCCCCAACCGAGAAAAGCGATGACAGCCAGGGAAATCAACAGAACCACCGCGGCGGCAAGAACCAGATTGCCGATTTGCTCACCCAGTTCATCGCTTACTTCATTAACCCTATTGCGCTGATATTCCACCAACTGACGAGCTCCTCGCTGCACCATTATGCTAGCCGGCTCCAACTGGTTCTGCGTCAGCATGATGGCCAGATCAACATTCTCGTCCAGCAATGCATCAAACACCCTTTCCATGGCTTCGGCCTGCTCCTGACGAGCCGCCAGCCAGTCCTGCGCCATCTCCCGCTCCTCATCCGTGGCGACCATGCCTTCATACCGCTCAAACAAGCGACTGGTATCCGCCTCGCGTTCATCCACTTCATCCATTGTCCGGTTAATCACATTGGGCAAGGGTTCGCTGAGGGCCTCCAACACGCTTTGGCGCTGCATCAGTTCATTGACATAGATCTCGTTGACAAGCTCGGTGACTTCGACATTCTGGCCGACGATTCGATCAAGAGCATTGGCACCCATTCGGCTGCCATTCAGCCCCATCATGCCCACCACGAGCAATACCAGAGCAGCAACCAAGATCAACAAGGTCAGGCGCTTTTTGATCGTCAGAACCATATTCATTTCTCATCCCCTACGCGATTCGCTGCTATGCATGCACTTGGGTCAGACACCGGCTCGCGCTTGCCAAGTAAGCAGCGCCCAGCCCTCATTCGCCCCACTCACGCAACTCTTTGAGTTCCCAATCCCGAAACAACCGGTCTGCGTCGAGAAGCATGAGCATGCCCTCACCACTGGTGGCAATGCCCTCAAGGTATTCCGTATCCACAGCCGTTCCCATGCGGGGCACTGGACGAATTCCGTCCTCCGGCACCCCGATCACGTCAGCCACCTCATCAACCACGATACCCACATCATGTCCGTCTTCGTCCTCGTCCAGATTGAGGATGATAATCACCGTTCGATCACTGCTCTCAGTCACTGGCAGGCCAAAACGCAGCCGCATATCCACCACCGGAATGACGGCACCCCGCAGCTTGAGCATGCCCAGCATCCATTCGGGGGCACCGGGCACCTTTCTGACTCGGGACCAGCCGCGAATTTCCTGGACCCGGACAATGTCGATCCCGTACTCCTCGCCGCCGAGACTGAAACTGAGGACCTGGCGGCCATCATCCTCGAAGCCGGCCAGTACGGAATGGTCGGATTGTTCCCAACCGTCTTGTTCAGTCATCCTGATCAGGCTCCCTTGTGGGACGGAAGTGCCGGTAGCGACCGGGCAAATCACTCGCAAACAACCTGCCCGAGCTTGCGTTGCCACATAACAGTTGACGGCAAGCAGTGGAGAATCTTGAGAAAAGTACTGTCAAATCTCCGACAACCATGGCCATGAGTCCACCTGCAGCATGAATCGTGCCAGATTCCGGCCAGTATGCCGGCTAACACGCCTGGGTGTATTCTAACCGGAGACGGTGATCATTAGCTGCTGCAGGCCCGAGAGGTTGCGACAGGTATCCAAGAGGCAAACCCATGTCGGATCTGAGACCGGGGGATATCCCCCCAACCAGACAATCCCGGGCCGGGAACAGCCTGCCTTCAAACTTCCGGCCGGGTCAGGTCCTGGAGGCACGAGTGGTTTTCCAGGATGGACGAATGGCACTGCAAATTGGAAACCGCCAGCTGCCCCTTACGGCTGATAGCCCCACACCCCCTGAGGGGAGCCGGCTTCGGCTCGAGATCTTGAGAACCCGCCCGGAGCTGGCCGTCCGAGTGCTGGAAACCCTGGCTGCGGATCGGGCCGGCAGCCCCGCCCACCCCCGAGGCCTGGAACTCAGTCGCGCTGACGCTGCCGTTCAGGCCCTGACGCGGCAAACTGACCCCCGCCAGCTACTGCTGGGCCTGCGTCAGCTATTGGCGGCAGTGAATACCCCGCCAGATCAACAAGTTCGCACCGCCGGGCCAGCGGTGAGCGGTGGCGAACAATTCCGAACCCTGCAACGCCTGCTGTCCCCCATCCTGAATGCCGTCCCCACCGCAAGCACCGTAAGCACCCCGGATGGATTGGCTCGGGCTCTCACGGACAGTGGTTTACTGACCTTGCACCGCCTGAGCAGCGAAGCGGCCGGGACAACCCCGACAGGAGGACTCCAGCGCGACTGGACAGCCGTACTGGCCCGTGCGCTGCTGGGCCTGCGTGATGCCATGCGGGAAGGACGCCTGCCCGAGACCATTGCCTCCGGCAGGGACGTCGCCCGTGGCCAACCCCCTCCCCCGCCCGGTCGCGGCTGGCCTCTAGGCCCACCCCCGCCGTCCGCACTGCAGTCACAATTGGCTCAGGGACAAGGAGGCAGCCTGGCCAAAGCAGCCATCAGCGGCCAGCAAGGGCAACTACTGCGAGAACTGCCAGAAAGCCTGCGCATCGTGGTGCGCCAGATTGAGGGTGCGATTGCCCGGAGTGAATTACATCAATTGGCCTCCATGCCACCCGAGTCGGATGGCGGACGCCAATTGCTTTGGTTCGAACTGCCGGTACAGCGACAAGCGGCCTATGATCTCTGGCAGTTTCAGTTCCAGCAACACAAGAGCCGGCGCGAGGACAGTGAATCGGTCTGGACCGCCCGAATTGCGGTGAACATTCCCGGCCTTGGCCCCTTCTCCGCCAGTCTGCGCCTAAAGGGGGAGCGCCTGTCCATTCAATTACACGCCAGCGATCAGTCAGGCCATGCGCTGGTGTCCGCCAACCTCGACGAACTGCGTCGGCGCCTGCGCTCCGCGGCACTGGACCTGGAGCATCTCGGTTTGTCCGTGGGAGAAGCCCCACAGGCCGACAGCGCCCTGCCCCGGCAATTGTTCAGGAGCCAGGCATGAGTGAGCACAGCTCTTCTCGAAACGATGCCGAGTTGGCGGTGGCGCTGCATTATGACGGCGAGGGGGCACCGGAAGTTACTGCGAAGGGGCGCAGGAAATTAGCCGCAGAAATCCTTGAACTGGCGGAAAGCCACGGCATCCCCATCCACGAAGACCCGGAGCTGGTGCAATTTCTGGCGCGGCTGGAGGTGGGAGATCAGATCCCCAGGGCCCTCTACGTGGCGGTCGCTGAAGTGATCGCATTCGCCTACTGGGTCTCGGGGCGAAGCCCGAAGAATACCAGCGACCAGGACACTGACGGGACGACCTGAGCGAGGCTCTCACCCCTCCCGCAGACCGTGAATGGAAACGATCAGGCGGGCCTCATTCTGGCCCAAACCGCATTGGCGCATGATTTCGTCCGGTGCCGCGCCGGCCTTGGCCATTCGAATGGCTTGATCGTAGTCAGGCCCGCTGGTGGCGCGAGCTTCCACCTGCTGCTGACGCTCGCCCAAATACTGGGCCCGGCGTTCAACCGCCGACAGGCGCTCCCCCATCTGCAAGACCAGAGGCTTGAGCTCTGTCGCTTCCCGCAGTTGGGATCTGACCTCCTGGCGCAAATCTCGAACCAGGCGCTCAGCCGCCATCAGGCGGCGCAGGCCCAGCCAGGCCAGGTAAAGGCCCAGGCCCAACACGCCAATGGCGCCACCCGCGAGCCACACCAAGGGGTCAAACTGCACAGGGACACCCGCAGTCTGGCAAGACCTCAAACATATTCATCGATGTGCCGGCTGGAATCATCGTCATCGTCATCCCTTTGGCGGGACGAGGCCTTGGTCTGATCGCTGGCCGTCCCTTCGCTCTCGGACTCCTCCCGGGTACCCTTTTCCGCCTGGGCGCGGGCCAGCGCTTCACGTCGGCGACGACGTTCCTCTTCCCGACGCCGACGTTCTTCATCATCAAGTTCCCGGCGGGTCGGGGCAGTGGCACGGATACCACTGGTGGGAGTGACTTCATCGGCCGCCATATCAGCCAGCCCCTGCGGCCTTTTCCTGACTGGGCATAAGGCGACGAACATCAACCATGACCGTTAGCCCGCTGTCGCGACGAACCACACCCTGAATATGGCGCGCTACCTGGTCCGATTCGAACTGCGGTGGTGGTTCGATCTCGCTCGGGCGCACATCGGCGACTTCATCCACATCATCAACCAGCAATCCCAGGGCATGCTCATCAACCTCGACCACAATGATCTGGCGAACCCCTTCCGCCTCGGGCTCGGATAAGCCGAAGCGTTTGCGGGTATCAATCACGGTTACGATGTTGCCGCGCAGATTGATCACTCCGAGAACGAATGACTCCGCACCGGGAACCGGGGAGATCTCGGTAGCCTTGAGTATCTCCTGGACGTGAAGAGCCTTCAGACCATAGGTTTCACGCCCCAAGCGGAAGGTCACCCATTGCTCGCGGGCTTCCTGCAAGCGCTCCGGGCTCTTTCCATTCTTGCCGCTCTTACGTCGGCGACCCTTGCGGGCTGCTGCTTCAGCCATTCTAGTCACCCTCTCCACTCAGGACTGCCATGATACCCGCCACATCCAGCACTACCATGCCACGACTCATCACGGTACCGGCCATCCATGCTCGGCTGCCGGAAGTCTCACGCCAGCGAATCTCGTCTCCGCTCAGGGCAACCGGCATGGGCTCGGACCCGGCAATCAGGCTGAGACCCTCCCGCTTGAGGTGAATCAAGCCCTGGGCCCGCTGTTCCAATGGCGGCAGTCGGTCAAGCTGCTCCGGCGGCAGAATCAGAGCTGCCGGATCCACCAGGCGCCGAGAACTACCATAAAGGCGATATTCTCCCTGATCCATCACGCCGTCCGCCAACTCCAGCCCTGGCGGGCAGGCTTCCAGCACAGCGGCCACCTCCTTACCAGAAACCACCAGAATCAGGTGGGCCACGCCAAAGCCCCACCATTCCTCCGTCACTGCCTCTTCAGAACCAGAGGTCGGCTCGGGCTGCGGCACTGGTTCAGGCTCGGGTTCCACCGCCGCAGGCGGCTGAACCACGCTTTCCGCCGGGCTGTCAGCTTCCGGCTCGGTCAGCATGTCTTCCAGATACCGTGCAAGTGGCTGTTCTCCCTGACTCATGATGCCATCCCCCTTGCCGGCGTCTGTTCCATCTCCAACAGCTGACGACAGAGCGCATCATAGGCCTGGGCGCCGCGTGAAGCGGGCTCCAGCGTGGTCAAGGGGCGCCCCAGCTGACTGGCCTCACGAAAGCGAGTATCCACCGGAACGTACTGGGCCCAGACATGCGGGTCAAACTCGTGCCGCAGGGTATACAAGCTCTGTGCTGATGCGCGGGTCCGACGATCAAACTGGGTAGGTACAATCAGGTAATCGGGCACCTGCCCCCGTGAGCGCCCGATCATTTCCAGGGTGCGCAACATGCGGCGCAGCCCGTTCAGGGCTAGAAACTCCGTCTGAACCGGGATAACCAAGCGATCACAAGCTGCCAGGGCATTGACCATCAGGATGCCCAACATGGGCGGACAGTCCAGCAGTACATGATCATAATCCGCGGCCAGGGTGCGAAGACCTCGACGCAGGATCACCCCCATGCCTTGCCGAGTACCCAGTTTACGATCAAGTACCGCAAGGGAAGGACTGGCCGGCAGTATGTCGATACCGTCCTCACCCGCCGAACGGATCCGTCCGGGACCCGCCGCCTGTTCACCGGCAGCATGTTGAAAGAGGGCAAACACACCGTCATCGGTACTCTCGGGATCCAGGCCTAGATAGCTTGTCAGAGAGGCATGGGGATCCAGGTCAATCACCAGAACACGGCGATCACGCCGGCGCAATGACCCCGCCAGACTGATCACCGTGGTGGTCTTGCCTACCCCACCCTTCTGATTGGCTACTGCCCAGATGGACATCAGTCCTCTCCCTCGGCCGCCACATCGCCATCATCTTCAAACAGTTGGAGTTCCTCACCCAAATCATCGAATCCGGCGGCTTCACCTTCTGCGCCATCCTCTACGAACCAGCGTTGCTGAAATCGGGGATCGGCCAGAACAGTCAATACCACCCGACGGTTACGGTTTCGTCCTTCCGCCGTCTCATTACTCGCAATGGGCCGATGTTCCCCCAGTCCAACCACCGCGAGCCGCATGGGCTCGATCCCCTGGTCCCGAAAAAGATGCACCACACTGGCCGCCCGACCCGCCGACAATTCCCAGTTGGACGGGAAGCGCTCGGTGTCAATCGGCACATTGTCCGTATGGCCTTCCACCTGTATGGGATTGGGGAAAGGCTCAAGAACCTCGGCAACCTGGCCAAGTATGGGACGTGCCGATGGCGACAATTCCGCCACCCCGCTGGGGAAGAGAATATCGGCCTTGATCTCGATTTCGATATAGAACTCCGATCCACGGATCTCTACCAAATCCTCGTCAATCAGGGCAGACATGGCATCACGCATTTCGTCGGCGATCTGCTCCAGTCCTTCGCGCATGCTTTCGCTGGCCGCTGGGAAACCATCATCCATGCCACTTGGGAGGAAAATACCCTCGTCCTCCCAATGAACCATGCCCGGATCGTCCATCATGACATCCAGGTCTACGACCGCATCAGCCGTACCCCGCTCACGCTCGCCAAAACTGACCGGCTGAATACGCATGGGCTCACCACGGAAAGCCGCCTGCAAGGAAGACGACAACACCCGGTACTTGCCTTCATTCACCGATGAGATGGAATACATCACCACGAAAAAGGCGAGCAACAACACCAGCATGTCAGCATAGGGAATGGCCCATGCTTCATGGTTGATGTGTTCCTCTTCTTTCTTTTTTCGCGCCATGATGACAACCTGCCTCCCACCTCAGGGGTGGGGTGTGACGCCTGGCTGATGAATTCGGTCAGCCATTTAGATAACCTTGTAGCTTGGTCTCGATGTTTCTGGGGTTTTCCCCTTCCGCAATGGAGATCAGGCCGTCGATGAACATTTCCCGAGTCTGGGTCTGGTCCTTGATGGCCCGATCCAGCTTGCCCGCCATGGGTAGAAACAGCAGGTTGGCAGAGCCAATGCCGTAGATGGTCGCCACAAAAGCTGCCGCAATCCCGGGGCCCAGTTTGTCCGGCTCGGCCAGATTCTGCATCACCGCCATCAGGCCCATCACGGCCCCCACAATACCCAGGGTAGGCGCATAGATGCCCAGGTTTTCGTAAACCTTGACGCCCTGTTTGTCATATTCCTCGGTGGCGTCCAGATCCACCTCCAGAATATTGCGGATAACATCCGGCTCACCGCCGTCAACCAGCAACTGAAGGCCTTTTTTGGTGAATTCGTCCTTTTCCTCCTCCACAACCGCTTCAAGACCGAGCAGGCCCTCCTTGCGGGCAACCTGACTCCAGTCAACGATCTTCTGAATCAGCGCCTGTCGGTCTTCGGTCGGCGGCTTGAACAGCCACCCAAAGATCTTCACCGCTCTCATCAGACCTCGCATTGGGGTCTGCAGCATCATTGCCCCGAAGGTACCGATGATGACAATCACGAAAGCTGCCGCGTTCCAGAGAGCCGCTACCTCGGACCCTTTGGCAATCACGCCACCGAAAACGGCGATGGCTCCAAAAATGATGCCCAATAATGTGAGGATATCCATGTCAGTCAGACCTCACGCTCATGACGCCTTGCGTCTTTCACTGCCATAGGATTTAACCAGAATCGGGACGTCAAGAATCAGCGCAATACGCCCATCACCGGTGATGGTTGCGCCGGCATAACCTGACATGCCGCGAAGATAGGCTCCCAGCGGTTTGATCACGACCTCCTCTCGACCCAGCACGTCGTCCACCACCAGCCCCATCTGCTGACCGGCGACTTCCACGATCACAACCTGGCTTTGCTGACCGATCTCGCTTGGCATCTCGCCGGTCAGCCACTGTTGTAGGTAGACAAGTGGCAGCGTCCGGTTTCTCACACGAATTACCCGCCGTCCATCCACCCGATGAGCGGCTTCGTCTTCCAAATAGATGACTTCCCGGATATTGGACAGCGGCAGGGCAAAGATGGAAGCATTCAGGGTCACCATCAAGGTGGGCAGGATTGCCAGTGTCAGGGGTACACGAATCTGGATTTCAGACCCACGCCCCTTGGCCGAATCGATCTCAATAGTGCCGTTGAGCTGGGAAATCCGGGTCTTGACCACATCCATGCCGACGCCACGACCGGAGACATCGGAAATCTGCTCCTTGGTGCTGAAGCCCGGACGGAAAATCAGGTTATACGCCTCTTTGTCGCTCAGGCGCTCCGCTTCATCCTCGTCGATCACGCCCTTGTCCAGGGCCTTTCGACGAAGGACTTCCGGATCCATGCCGCCCCCGTCATCCTTGATGGTCAGCAGAACCTGGTCTCCCTCCTGCTCGGCGGACAGCAGTACGGTGCCCGCCTCGGGCTTGCCCGCATGACGCCGCACCTCCGGTGACTCAATACCGTGATCGACGGCATTGCGAACCAGATGAACCAGGGGGTCGGCAAGGGCCTCCACCAGGTTCTTGTCCAGGTCCGTCTCCTCGCCTCTGAGCTCCAGTTGAACCTTTTTCTCGAGATTCCGAGCCAGATCCCTTGCCACGCGAGGGAAGCGGGAGAATACCTTCTTAACCGGCTGCATCCGCGTTTGCATGACCGCGCCCTGAAGATCGGAGGTAACCAGGTCCAGTTCGCCAACAGCGGTAGCCGTCGCCTCGTCCTGGGCCGTATTTCCGCCCAGGGTCACCAGCCGGTTTCGAATCAGGACCAGCTCGCCGACCAGATTCATGATCGAATCCAGCCGGCTGGTATCCACCCGCACAGTGGTTTCCGCCGACATGGCCGCGGCCGCCGGACTGGCCGGTTTGGCCGGCGCCCGCGTCTCGGGCTTCTTGACCTCCTTTTGACTCGGGGTCGAGGCGGCACTCTCGGACGGTGGGACCTCCCGAGTGTCGGCATTGCCAGCCGGGGCGGGCTTGCGAGGCTCCGGCTTGCCGGCGTCCTCTCGAGCCCCTTCGCCAGGGGCGCCCCCGGGCCCATGGAGCTGGTCCATCAGCGACTCGAACTCGTCATCACTGATGAAATCGTCACCGCCTTCCGCCGGCTGGGTGTCGCCTTCCTTGGGTTTGTCGGCCTTGCCTCCACCGCCTGGAGGCGCGCCACTGCCGTGCAGTTCATCCAGCAAGGATTCAAACTCGTCTTCGTCAATCTCATCGGAACCGGATTGATCTGACCCCGAAGCAGGCTTCGGCGCCTTGCCCGGGCCATGCAGTTCATCGAGCAGGCTGTCGAACTCATCCTCGGAAATCTCATCACCTGCAGGGCCCGGATCCGACGGAGCCCGAACCTCGTCGGAAGGCGTCTCTCCGGCTGCCAGCATGGCCTCGAATTCCTCGTCGGTGGGGTCGCGGTGCGCCTTCTGACCGTCATTAACCACTGCCCCTCCGCCGCCCGACGCCGGCGCAGCCTGCTGGGGATCGCCCACACCCCCGTCAATCTGGGCACGAAGGGAGTCGATGAGAGCTTGGGGTGGGCGGGACAGGGCTTGCCCCTCGCGCAACTCACCAAACATGGTCTGCAGCCAGTCAAGAGCGCTGAGGGCGTCGTCCATCAAGGCCTGGGATACGGCGATCTTCCCTTCCCGAAGCACATCGAAGACGTCCTCGGCACTGTGGCAGAGGTCCACCATCTCCCGCAGGCCGAGAAAACTGGCCCCGCCCTTGATGGTATGAAAGCCCCGGAAGATGGTGTTGAGCATGTCACGGTCGTCAGGACGCTGTTCCAGCTCGACCAACTGCTCACCCAGCTCCTCCAGGATCTCACCGGCCTCCACCAGAAAATCGGCCAGCAATTCCTGGTCGCCGTCAAAGCTCATGCATCTCTCCGCTCGTCAACATGCCTCAATGGTCCTTTTCCCCGGTGGCCACCCGGGTGGTCCCACCGGCCAGCCGAGCGTTCAGAATCCCAGGCTGGACAGAAGGTCATCCACTTCGTCCTGCCCCTGAGCCACGTCGCCACCCTTGGCATCAGGCATGGCAGGTCCGTGCCCCTTCTGGTCATCCCGTTTTGCCTTGTCCTTATCCTTAACGGCCGCATCGCCCTCGGACTTGAGCTGCGCGCCACCGGCCATTTTGAGCAGGTCCACCATGCCCTCTTCCAGCTCCTGCACCAAAGTGATCACGCGACTGATGATCTGGCCGGTAATATCCTGGTATTCCTGGGCCATCAGAATCTCGGTCAGGCCGCCGCGAAGGGACTCGGCCCGCTCCCCCGTGGCTGTCAGGAAGGGCTGGAGCCGGTGGGCCAGTTCACGAAACTGATCCGCATCCATCTCCCGCCTCATGAAGCGCTGCCAATCGGCCGACAGGGTCTGGGCCCCACTACCCAGGGTCTCTGCCTCGGGCAGCAGTCGCTCCACCGTCTCAAGTGTGGTATGAGCCGCCTTCTCGGTCATTTCCACCACATAATTCAGGCGGTCACGGGCATCAGGCATCTCCTTCTCGGCCAACTCTGCAAGACGGAAATCCAGGCGAAAACTCTTCAAGGCATCGTGCAGTTCACGGGTCAGCTTGCCCACCTCCACGAACAGTTCCTTCTCGCGGATATGGGTCAACTCGTCCAGTTCCCGATTGAATACCGTTTCGTCACCCGCCTCCAAAGCTTGAAGCATGGAGTGCAGACGCTCCTTGTATTCGCTGGACCGTTTATCATCGTCGAAAGCCATATTTTCCCCTTCGGCAAACCATTGCTGGCGACAGTCTGAATTCCGTCAGCCTTCCAGGCGCTCGAAGATCTTCTCCGTCTTTTCCTTCAAGGTGGCTGCCGTGAAGGGCTTGATAATGTAGCCATTGACACCGGCCTGGGCCGCTTCAACGATCTGGTCCCGTTTGGCTTCGGCCGTGACCATCAGCACCGGCATGGACTTCAACTTCTCATCACCCCGGATCTCTTTCAGCAACTCAAGTCCGGTCATGCCCGGCATGTTCCAGTCCGTGATCACGAAGTCAAAGTCGCCGTTGCGCAGCATGGGCAGGGCGGTTTTGCCATCATCGGCCTCCTGGGTATTGTTGAAGCCCAGGTCTCGAAGCAAATTCTTGATGATTCGCCGCATGGTGGAAAAATCATCCACCACCAGAATCTTCATGTTCTTGTCCAAGCCAACCTCCCGCGCGCGTTTCCGTAAACTTTCGTCAAAACCATTAACAGTGCTGCTATTGCAGCCATTCATCCATTCTAGACCGAGTTCTAGTCAGCGCCTGGCCATGAATCTGGCAAACTCGTGACTCGGTCACCCCCAGGACCTCACCAATCTCCCGCAGGTTAAGCTCCTGCTCATAATACAGGGACATGACCAATCGTTCCTTCTCCGGCAATCCGGCAACCGTCTCAGCGAGAGCTCGGCGGAAACCTTCAGACTCGGCCCGGGCCCCGGGATCATCTGCCTTGGTGGTACTCCCCAGGCTGCCATCGGGTGAATCCGGCTGAAGCTCATCCAGACTGAAAAGTCGACAACTGACCGCGTCCTGCATCACCCGATGATAATCAGACAGGCTCATCCCCGCCGCTTCGGCGACCTCAACGTCACGAGCATCACGTCCGGTGCGGTGCTCAATCTCCCGAATCTTCTCGCTGATTTCCCGGTAGGCTCGATGCACCGAACGGGGTGTCCAATCCGATTTGCGAATCTCATCAAGCATGGCACCGCGGATGCGGATTCCGGCATAGGTCTCGAAGGTGGCACCATGCTGATCGCTGTATTGTCGCCCGGCCTCCAGCAAGCCGATCATCCCTGCCTGGATCAGATCCTCCACGTCAACACTGGACGGCAAGCGAGCCGCCAAGTGATAGGCGATACGTTTGACCAGGCCGGCGTGACGGAGGACCAGATCATCCGGCTCCGAGGCACGAACCTGTTCATAACGTGAGGAGGCATCCATCATGCGATTCGTCCACCTCCCGTGCCCGTATCAGCTTCGCCACCCAGCAGGCGCTCGACAAAGAATTCCAGATTTCCACGGGGCCCTTCCGGCAAGGGCCAGCGTCCGACCTCTTCGGCCAGATTGCGAAATGCCAGGGCAGCGCGGCTACGGGGAAAACTTTCCACCACCGCATTCTGCTTCTGCACTGCCTTGCGCAGCTGTTCATCGAAAGGCACCGCGCCCATGTATTCCAGATTCACGTCCAGGAAGCGTTCGGCCACCTTGGCAATCTTGCCAAAGAGCGTACGCCCATGATGCGCCGTTTGGGCCATATTAGCCAGAACGCGGAAATGGCGGATACCGTGTTCCCGTGACAATACCTTGATCATGGCATAGGCGTCGGTGATGGACGCCGGCTCGTCGCATACCACGAGAATCACATGCTGGGCAGCCTGGGTGAAGCTCACCACCCCATCGGCGATGCCCGCCGCGGTGTCCACAATCATCACGTCCAGATCTTCGCCCAATTCGCTGAAAGCCCGGATCAAACCGGCATTCTCGGCTGGGGTCAGCTCCGCCATGCGCTTGGTTCCGGACGAGGCAGGAACGATTTTCATGCCGGCCGGGCCATCAAGCAATATCTCCGACAGCTCACACTGCCCGTCAATGACATGGGACAGATTCAGCTTTGGCTGCAGGCCGAGCACCACATCCACATTGGCCAGCCCCAGGTCAGCATCAAAGAGCAGCACCCGCTTCCCGCTCATACCAATGGCAGTGGCCAGATTCACGGAAATATTGGTCTTTCCCACCCCACCCTTGCCGGAAGTGACCGCAATCACCTGCACCGGCTTGGGGTTGGCCATACGTCGCAGTCCCGCTGCCTGATCCATCAAAGCACTCCTGTCACGCTATAGAGTCGGCGGCCACCCCACCGAATCGGGCCGCCAGTTCGGTCTCGTCAACCTGCCCCGGCCAATGCCGTTGCAGCTGCACCGCCCGACTCACCAGGCGGTGACTGCGAGCGGGCTGGATATCTTCCGGTACCCGCTGCCCATCAGTGATATAGCCAATGGGCAGATTATGTCTAACTGCCACCGACAGGGCCCCGCCCAGACCGGTTGCTTCATCCAGCTTGGTGAGCATCAAACCGTCCAGGCCCACCGAGGAATAGGCGCGCACCGTTTCCTCCAGAGTCGGCGCCGGGCTGCCGGCGGACAGCACCAGATTCACCGACAACCGCAGACCCTCCACCTGACGCAGCATGTCCAGCTGCACCGGGATCCGACTGTCTCGCTGGCTCATTCCCGCGGAATCCACCAGCACCAAGCGCTTATTCTCCAGCTCCAGCAGGGTCTCGCGCAATTCCTCGGCGCTGCTAATGGAATAGACGGGCACTCCAAGTATACGACCGTAACTATGGAGCTGCTCCTGACCACCCACCCGATAGTGATCCGTGGTGATCAGGGCCACATGCCGCTTGCCATGGCGAAGGGCAAAGCGCGCGGCCAGCTTGGCGATCGTGGTGGTCTTGCCAACCCCGGTGGGGCCCACCAGGGCAATTCGGCCGCCCTTCTCCAGAATCCGGTCTTCCCCCACCGGAATCCGCCGGGCGAGCATGCCCAACGGCAGACGCCAGGCCTGCTGGGGGTCTTCGGTGACGGGCATATCGCGCAGGATATCCCGCGCCAGGTCGGGTTCGATGCCCATGCTACTGAGTTCACGCAGGATGCTCGCCTTCAGCGGGCGCTCACGGGCCAGTCGGTCCCAGGCGAGACTGGAGAACTGGCTTTCCAGCATGTTGCGGACGCTGGACAGTTCGCGCCGCACCTCCATCAGGTTGGGCTCCTGTGACCAAACAATTCGGGCCGACTCCGGCGATGGCAGGCGATCTTCTTCAAAGCCTTCCAATTTGCTATCGACCTGATAGGACGGAGTCTCCGCGGGGGGGCGCTCCGCAGTCCGCGGGCGCGGCCTCGCCTGTGGTTCAGCTGATTGCTCTGGGCTACTCCCAATCGCTGCCTCCAGGGCCTCGTCAAAACCACCCAGCCACTCCCGCTCGTCTTCCTCCTCACTCACCGGGGGTGCACCGTCGTCGTAGGCGGCGGCTGCCAGGCGGGCACGGGTTTCGATGTCGGGTTTCCGACGCTCGGCGGGCTTGCCGCTGCGGCTGCCGGCAGACGACCGGCCCAGAGCCTGACTGACCAGAGCCTCGTCATAATCAACAGCCGCAATGATCTCCACGCCACCATTGATGCTGCGGTTGGACAGGATTACCGCATCGGGCCCCTGGTCCTCGCGCACCTGGCGAATGGCGGAGCGCATGTCTGGTGCCACAAAGCGTTTGATTTTCATCGACTTTCCTCCCGGCGTACCTGCACCAATGCGGTGTCTGATCCCGGTTGTGAGTGGGGCCCCAGGCCCCCGTCAGTTCACTGATTCCACATTTATTGGCCGCTGATGGATGCCACCAGTCTCACCTTGCGGCTATCCGGCACTTCGTTGTACGAGAGCACATTCAGGCCCGGCACCGCCTGGCGCAGGAAACGCGCCAGCCATCCCCGAATGCCGGGCGAGACCAGGAGAATCGCCGGCTCACCCAGGTTTTCCTGCTTGCCGGCGGCCTCTGAAAGGCCCTGCTGCAATCTTTCCGCCAGGCCGGGCTCGATGGCACCACTGCCGCCCTGGCGCAGAGCATCCTGCAATATCTGTTCCAGTTGCGGGTCCAGGGTAATGACCGGCAACTCCTCGCGGCTTCCGGCGGCCTCCTGAACGATAGTGCGGGCCAGGGCCTCTCGGACCTGGGTCAACAGCTCTTCCGCATCCTGTGTAGTGGTGCCGTGTTCGGCCAGGCTTTCGGCAATGGCCCGCAGGTTACGAATGGGCACCCGCTCTTCCAGCAGCCGCTGCAGGACCTTGACCACCCGGCTCAGGGGCATGATGTCCGGGACCAGGCTTTCCACCAGCCGCTTGTCACTTTGCTTGAGCATGTCCAGCAGCTTCTGGACTTCCTCGTGGCCAAGCAGCTCGTGGGCGTGGGTCTGAATGATGTGGCTCAGGTGGGTAGCCACCACGGTGGCCGGATCCACTACCGTGTAACCCAGGGTCTGGGCGTTGTCCCGCTGCTCTGGCTCGATCCAGACGGCTTCCAGGCCAAAGGCGGGGTCGCGGGTCTCAAGGCCCTGGATCTTGCCGTGGACCTGACCGGGATTGATCGCCAGCTCCCGGTCGGGATGGATCTCCGCCTCACCCACCGGGTCCCCCATCAACGTCAGTCGATAGTGATTGGGCGGCATTTCCAGGTTATCCCGTATATGCACCGACTGAATCAGGAAACCCAGCTCGCGAGAGAGCTTCTTGCGCACCCCGCGGATGCGGGTCATGAGCTCACCACCCTGCTTGCGATCCACCAACGGAATCAATCGATACCCTACCTCCAGCCCCAACAGGTCGTTCTGGGTTACATCTTCCCAGCGCAGCTCACCCAGTTCTTCACCGCCGGGCGCCACCGTGCGACCACCGGACTCGGACTTTTCCTTGCTCTTGCCGCGACCGGAAGGCTGGTGACTGGTCTCCTCCTCCAGCGGCTCGCCACTCACCACTTCACCCTTGCGCTGGACCCGCCAGGCGAGATAGGCAGTGACCGCCGCCAGGAGCAGAAACGGGAGATTGGGCATACCGGGGACGACACCAAGTACAAACAACACCCCTGAGGAGACCGCCAGAACTCGGCCGTTACCCACCAGCTGCATCAATATCTGATCGCCCATGTCCTGGCTGCGTGACATTCGGGTGACGATCACAGCCACCGAGGTGGAGAGCAGGAGGGCTGGAATCTGGGCGACCAGACCATCGCCGATGGTCAGCAGGGTATAGTTACGACCGGCTTCGGCCAGACTGAGGCTGTGCTGGACCGTGCCGATGATCAGGCCACCGACGATATTGATGAGCATGATCAGGATGCCGGCAATGGCATCCCCCCGCACGAACTTTGATGCACCGTCCATGGAGCCGTAGAAATCCGCCTCTTCACGAATCTCCTGGCGACGCTCTCGGGCCTGATCATCAGTGATCAGGCCGGCGTTGAGGTCGGCATCAATGGCCATCTGCTTGCCTGGCATGGCATCCAGGGTGAAGCGAGCGGTGACTTCGGATACGCGGGTGGCGCCCTTGGTAATGACCAGGAAGTTGATGATGACGAGAATGGTGAACACGATCAGACCGACGGCGTAGTTGCCGCCCACCACGAACTCACCAAAGGATTCAATGACCCGACCGGCCGCCGCTGTACCGGTGTGGCCTTCCAGCAGAATGACCCGAGTGGAAGCGATATTGAGCGCCAGTCGTAAAACCGTTGCCCCCAGCAGGACAGTGGGGAAAACACCCAGGTCCAGGGGACGGGCAATGTAGATCACCGCCATGATCACAATCAGGGCCAGGGTGATGTTGAAGGTGAAGAACATGTCCAGGGCAATGGGCGGCAAAGGCACGATCACCATGGCGAGCACGGCGATCAACAGGATCGGGACACCCAAGCCCGAGCGCAATGCGCTGCGGAAGCCTTCTCCGATCATTGCCTGAGTGCTGGTGGCCATGCTTCAGCTCTGCTCCCCTAGTTATCTGGTTCGTTGTCCGGATCCAGATCCGCATCCACATCCGGATTGGGCTGCCTCGGGCGCGGTCCGCCCCGACTGCGCTGTCGACGAAGCTGGTAAACCCAGCCCAGCACTTCCGCCACCGATCGATACAGACGTGACGGGATTTCGTCGCCCAGCTCCGTAGTGGCATGCAAAGCCCGGGCCAACGGCGGAGCTTCGAGGATTGGGACCTCATATTCGCTGGCAATTTCCCGGATTCGCAGCGCAATCCGGTCTGTCCCCTTCGCCACCACGCGGGGCGCCTCAGAACGGTTGGGTTCATAGCGAAGGGCAACGGCATAGTGGCTGGGGTTGGTGACCACGACGTCCGCCTTGGGAACCGCTTCCATCATCCGCCGCCGGGACATCTCCTGCTGGGTCTCACGAATCTTGCGTTTGACTTCCGGCTTGCCCTCGGTCTCCTTGAACTCGTCCTTGACCTCCTGCTTGGTCATCTTCAGCTTGCGCTGGTGATCCCAAATCTGGAATGGCACATCAATTGCGGCGATCAGAATGAGCGTGGTGCTGAAAACCAGGAAACAGAAGGCAACCAGGCCACCGGCCTCGAACAGGGCCCGGGGCATGGGCACCGAGGCAAGGGCCAGAAAGCGATCCTGCATCAACCAGAACAGCACGGCTGCGACCACCGCCACCGACCCGAACTTGCCGATGGCCTTGAGGAGCTCAATAACCGCCTTGGCACCAAAGATCCTTTTAAAACCACTGACAGGGTTGAGCTTGCTCAACTTGGGCTGGATCGCCTGAAGACTGAAGGACCAACCACCAATCAGGGTGGGGGCCGCGGCTGCAGCCACAAACAGAACCACCATGATGGGGAGCACCACCTGCACACCCTCCACCACAGCCAGACGGAAATAATTGGATATATCCCCCGGGTTCAGGATCACCTCCCGATCCACTTGAAGACTGCCACGAAGAATATCCACGACACCACTGATCATGGTGCCGCCATAGGCGAGCAGGAAAACAGCGCCGGTGATCATCACCAGCATGGCGCTCAGTTCCCGTGACCGAGGAACCTGGCCCTTCTTCTTGGCGTCCTGCAACCGTTTGGGTGTGGGCTGTTCTGTTTTTTCCTGACTGGATTCACCCTGGTCTGCCATATCTACACCTCATCACGTCCAGGGAATCAACTTATCCCGACGATGTCCCGCCCAGTGGTAAAAGCCGACTGGAGCAGCCCGAACAGGGCGGGCTGCATATGGGGAAGCGTGACCATCAGGATCAGGAAGCCCAGCGTCATTGCGGCGGGAAAACCAACCGCGAACAGGTTCATTGTCGGTGCAACCCGACTCATGACACCGAAGGCAATCAACACTGTCTGAAGGGCGACAACAGCCGGCAATGCAATCTGAACCGCCCCCTTGAACATCTCTGCCCCAAACATCACCACCGACCACATATCATCCCTGACCAACCCAGCCTGACCCACCGGCATGCTATTGAAGCTATTGACCAGGACTTCGATCAGAATGAGGTGTCCATCCATGGTCAGATAAAGCAAAGTTGCCATGATCAGAAGAAACTGACCGACGATGGGAACGGAAACGCCTCGCTGGGCATCCACCATGAAGGCGAAACCCAAACCCATGCTCATGGCGATGATCTGACCCGATATAACAACCGCGTCGAAGACCATTTGCACGAGAAACCCGATGGTCACCCCGATCAGAACCTGCTGCAGGGTTATCACCAGCCCCTGAAAACTCAGCACCTCCACAGCCGGGGCCGGCTCTAAAATGGGAACAATGGCTGCAGTCAGAGCGACGGCAAGCAGAACCCTTATCTGTACGGGAATAAAGGCAGTGGCAAAAACCGGCGCCACCATGATCATTCCCGCCACGCGACAGAAGGGCCAGAAGTATTGCCCCAACAGCCCACCGATCTCTGCCGCGGTGAAGCTCAGCATGAGCGCGTCCTCAACCGCCGCCCAGAATCAGGGGAATACTGCGAATCAGGCGGATCGTAAAATCCATGATGGTGGACAGCATCCAGGAACTGAACACACCGAGAGACAGAACCAGCACGAGCAGCTTGGGGATAAAGCTGAGAGTCATCTCATTGATCTGGGTAGCAGCCTGGAACATACCGACCAACAGGCCCATGGCCAAGGCAGAAACCAACATGGGCGCCGCGATCATAGCGGTCACTTTCAAAGCTTCCTGACCAATGGTGACTGCTAATTCTGGACTCATGACAGCGCCCCTCGTCTTTCGGTGCTAAACAAAGAAGCTGGAGGCGAGGGTCCCCACGACAAGGGACCATCCATCAACCAGCACAAACAACATGATCTTGAATGGCAGGGAAACCAGCATGGGTGATAACATCAGCATACCCATGGACATCAGGGTGCTGGCCACTACCAAATCAATGATCACAAACGGAATATACAGAAGAAAACCGATAATGAAGGCAGTCTTTAATTCGCTGGTAATAAATGCAGGAATCAGAACCGAAAGGGGAACATCTTCTGGCCCATTGAAGCTCTCATGCCCCCCCATGCGGGCAAAGGTAGCAATATCGTTTTCACGAACCTGCCCCATCATGAATTCACGGACCGGTTCAACGGTTGCCTCGACAGCTGCCTCGGCCGCTAGCTCGCCATCCAGATACGGCCGCACCCCATCCGAATAGGCCTGATCGATAACAGGCGCCATGATAAAGAAAGTCAAAAAGAGGGCCAACCCAATCAAAACCTGGTTTGGCGGTGTCTGTGGCGTGCCCATGGCCTGGCGAAGAATGGCAAGAACAATAACGATGCGCGTAAAGGAGGTCATCATCAGAACCAGCGCCGGCAAGACCGTCAGAGCGGTCATCAGCACCAGAATCTGCAAGGTCACAGAATAAGTCTGGCTGCCATCCTCCCCCGTTTCCACGGTCACTGCCGGCAAGCCTGGCGTTCCCATGACGGCACCGGGAAACAGAAGCAGCACCAGCATGACTGCAAGACGCATCATTGCTGGGCCCCTCCCCGCCCAAGCGTTTCCATCAATCGCTTTTTGAAGCTCGGCTCATTTTGCTCCTGCGGACTTTCCAGCGGCTTCCCCAGTACATGCAGGGTCCGAATCCCTGCCGGGCTGACACCCAGCAGAATCTGCTCATTCCCCACCTCCACCAGCATCAGGCGTTCCCGGGTGGACAGGGGCATCTGGCCAATCACTTTCATGTGAGCACTGCCACTACCACCCATGCCCGGCATGCGGCGCATGAACCAGGCCACACCCAATACCACGGCCAGCACGACGATCAGCGAAAAGACCACATTCGCCAGCCCCTGCACCCCACCAATTTCGTCTCCCACACTGGACTCGGCCAGCCCCGTGACTGGAAGCAGAAGAAACAGGAACATAAGGGCGATCAGACGCATGACTGGCCTCAACGCAACTTTTTGATACGTTCCGACGGGCTGATAACGTCAGTCAGTCGAATCCCGAACTTCTCATTAACCACCACGACTTCGCCATGGGCGACCAGCGTGCCGTTGATCAATACGTCCAATGGCTCCCCGGCAAAACGGTCGAGCTCCACCACAGAGCCCTGGCTCAGCTGGAGAAGGTTTCGAATACTGATCTTGGTTCTCCCAACCTCCATTGCGAGATTGACGTTGAGATCCAGGATCATATCCAGATTCACTTCCTCGGAACCCTTGTCGGCAGCGTTCTCGCCCAACTCATCGAAGCTGGCTTTCTCCACGTCCTGCTCACTGTCCGCCGCCTCTCCTTCCTGCTGGGCGGCCTCCATTTCTTCGAGCTGCCGACGTTCGTCCTCTGTCATGTCTTTCTTGTCGTCACTCATTTCTCTTTCCTCTCGCCACTGCCAGCAGTCCTGGGTTGACCTTTACGACGGGTCTTGGCTTCTTTCTTATCTGATCCCAAATTGGCACGGATGGGTGACTTTTCATTGCGAATCCACTGGATCATCTGGACTGCATTCTGTCCTTCAGAAATCCCAAATCGGCCCCGAAAAAGGGGCAAATCACCCTCCGCCATGACTACAACCTCTTCAGGAAGGCTAATCGGGAGGATATCTCCCACCTTCAACTTCATGAGTTCCCGCATTGAGATCTCGGATTCCGCCAAAGTCGCGGACAACTCCACCTTGGCATCCTTGACCTCTTCCTTGAGGGCCTCAGTCCATCGCTCATCCTTCTCGACTCGATCACTCTGCACACCGGTATCCAGCAACTCCTTGATCGGCTCGATCATGGAATAGGGCATCGTGATGTGCATCTCGCCACTTCCCCCTTCAAGCTCTATCGTGAAGGTACTGACAACAACCACCTCGCTCGGACTGACGATATTGGCAAACTGGGGGTTGACCTCGGACTCCAGGAAAGTGAAATCAATGTCCATCACCGGTGACCAGGCCTCTTTCAGGTCATTGAAGGCATCGTGCAAAAGCATCTGGATAATGCGATTCTCTGCCGGCGTAAACTCACGACCTTCGATCTTTGTGTAGAAACGCCCATCCCCTCCAAAAAAGTTGTCCACCACCACGAAAACCAGTTTTGGATCGATGATAAAAAGCGCGGTTCCCCGCAGGGGATCTGCTCTTACCAGGTTGAGACTGGTGGGCACATAGAGGGAATGCACATACTCGGAAAATTTGAGCATATCCACGCCGCCAACGGAGATTTCGGCTGAACGGCGCAACATATTGAACAGACTTATTCGGAGGTATCGGGCAAATCGTTCATTGATCATCTCCAGAGTCGGAAGACGACCCCGGACGATGCGATCTTCACGGGTAAAGTCATAGGGACGAAGTTCACCGGGGTCCTTTTTCTCTTCCTCGGTGTCAACATCGCCCCCCTCCACGCCGTGCATGAGGGCATCAATTTCTTCCTGTGAGAGAACGTCGCTCACGGCAATCCCCAGTACTTAATCATCTCTACTGCATGACAAAGCTTGTAAAGAAGAGCGCTTCCAGATCGTCAGGCTCACCCTCTTCTTCCAGCAGCTCCAGAATTTGTTCCCGGGCCGCTTCCTGCAGCGCTTCCCGGCCTTGACGCGTGCGTATTTTTTCCTGTTCCACATCGCCAAACAGCATCAGGAGTCGGTTACGCACGCGCGGCATATGCCGTTCCACCGCGTCGAGCACTTCCTGATCCCTGGCCATCAGCTCTACCTTGATCTGCAGGAAGCGCACACGGCCGGCCCCATCCAGATTCACCACGAAGGCCGGTTCGATCTCGTAGTAGATAGGCTCGCCGAGCTCTTCCTCTTCGACTACCTCTTCCGCATTGGTCGGCTCAGCGCTGCCGGTATCCAGGGCGCCGGCAATGAAAAGCCCCGTGCCAAGGCCGACCAAGAGCACAAAGACAATCCCTATTCCGCCCAGAAGCCATGCCTTCATAATCGTCTCTCTCCATCATCCGACTGTGATCCGCTCCGGCTGGCCGTACACTCGCCCGAGTCAAGAATACGCAAGCGCCGTGCCAGGCCGGACCAAACAATATCAAAGCAATATAAATCAATAACTTAAACGACTTGAGAACAATTCAACCAGCCCCACGGAAAGCCGCCAAGGCCGACTGACGGGATTTTGGCACTCAGAATGGACGGTGGGAAGCGCAGGCAGGCGGGAAGGAGACAGCCGTCATCACCAAAGAGATGGCCGGACTCACCGACGAATTCGACTGAGTAGCGGAAGGAAATCGGTGTCACGTTGGAAATCAGGCTACGGAAAACCGGGGGGATCAATCCATCCAATCTCCGAGCGGCACTGACCAGCGGCTGCTAAACGTATTCGTCCAGCAGTCGCATCTCGACCTCAACGGCGGCAGCATGCTCATCGGGATGCCCCTCCTCCCGGCCCTGGGGGGTACGACCCCTGGCCTCACCCTGAGAGCGCTCATCGCCATCCTCGGCCCGGCCATCGCGAACTTCCGCCTCTCCCATCTCAAGACCTTGCTCCTGCAGCATGTCCCGCAATCGAGGCAGGGCCTGCTCCAGGGCATCCCGGGTCGAGGCGTTATGGCTGGACAGGATCAGTGAGGTCTGCTCCTGAGTGACGGCGATTCGTATATCCAATGGCCCAAGATGGGGCGGATGAAGCTTGATTTCGGCCCGGTCCATGCCCTGCCCGGCCATCATCACGATGCGCTGCTGAAGCGCATCGCCCCAAGCCTGGCTGCCAAGCGGCGCCTGAATGGGAGGCATGCGGTTCAGGCTGGAGACATCACCACTCTGGGAGGCGGTTGACGCCAGGGCGGCCAATTGCTGCGGTGTCGCTGCCTGAGTCAGTCGTGGCTGGGCGGCAGCCTCACGATTGTCTCTGCTGGCGGCCAATCGAGATTCTGTCTGCCCCCCTTCCAGTTGGGCGGCAAGGTTTGACAACCGCATGCGAAGTCCTTCTGGCAGCACCAGACTCCCCGGGCTGCGGTCACCGCTCCCCCGAGCGTCACCAAGCAAGCGCTCGAATTCACTGATCCCTGCCATGAGACGATCACGGGTGGATACAGTCAGACTATCGACCTCGCCACCCGGACCTGCCCCGCCGACGCCGGAAGCGGCCCCCAGTCTCAACAGGAAGGCCAGCTGAAGGGCCTGCCTTTCGGCACCCGCGCCTCGCCCCTGTTCCGGCAGCTCATTGCCGCTTTTTCCGGTCGTCCCGGCAAACAAGGAGACAAGCTTGCCGCCCTGTCCCTCGCCCTGGCGCAGCCTGGAATCCAGCAAGTCTGCGAATTCCAGCAGTCCGTCTTCATCCAGCTCAGAGGGCAACCCCTCGGAAAGCAAGGAAATCAGGCGCTTGGATTTATCACTCGCTTCACTTGCACCACCGGAAAACAGGTTTAGCAGCATCTGCTCCACGAAACGCTCTCCTGAAAGTTGGCCCCATGTTGAAGCAGATGCAGCAGAATCCGTGCCAGCTCAATCCTGCGAACGACGTCCGGCGAGCTCATCCTGGTCCCGTTGCTCTCGCTTGTCCTGTTCACGCTGCTCACCTGAGCGATACCGCTCCGCAGCCCGGTCTAGGGCATTGACCCGAGATCGGGCTTCAATCCAACCTTCCCGCTTGTCCTCAAATTCCGCCATATTGGACTGGACAACGCCCTCCTGCTGGCGGATGACTTCATCAAGGCGGGCAAGAAAGGCCCGCTCATCCCGAAGCCGCCGTGGATCCACCGCGCGGTCCTTTCCCTCGAACATCTGTCGGTACTCTTCCCGATAACTGCGAAGCTGTTCCAGGCGGGCTTCCTGTTCCGCCAGGGCTTGCTGACTTTGCCCCAGGGCGCGGGAAGCATCTTTCTCACCCTGCCCCGCCAGCTTCTGTACCGGTTTCAACCGTTGAGACCGCTTCTTCCTGGTCATGATGCGCTTCGCTCCAATCGCTTATCCGGCACCGTGAGAAGGCTCATTCAGCCGCACCTGAGTAGGCCTTTGCCGCCTGCCGGGGCTGAGGCCGTGCACCTGATTCCGCCTCTCGCCGAACGCTCTGCTGCCCCGTCTTGGGCTCGGATGGCTGGGAGTGCAATTGCTTGAGGGCGGCCAGACTGCCCTCGAAGGAAACCCTTTCATTCATCCCCTGTCGGAGAAACTCCTGGATACGAGGCCAATAGCCAACGGCTTCATCCAGCCTGGGGTCACTGCCCCGCTTGTATGCCCCGACACTGATCAGATCCTGGTTCTGGCGATACAGGCTGTAATACTGACGAAAGCGTTTGACCTGCTCCTGCTGCGCTTCATCGGTAATCGCGGTCATGGCGCGGGATACCGAGGCCTCAACATCGATCGCCGGATAGAGTCCGGACTCAGCCACCGCCCGAGACAACACCACATGCCCATCAAGTATAGCTCGGGCCGAGTCCGCCACCGGATCGGTCTGATCATCGCCTTCAACCAAGACGGTATAAAAGGCCGTGATGGAGCCTTCTCCCTGATCGCCGTTACCTGCCCGCTCCACCAATTGGGGCAGCTTGGCAAAGACCGACGGGGGGTAGCCCTTGGTTGCCGGCGGCTCACCAATGGACAGGGCCACTTCCCGCTGTGCCTGGGCAAAGCGGGTGAGGGAATCCATCAACAACAGGACCTTGCGACCACGATCCCGGAAATGCTCTGCAATCCGGGTCGACAGCCAGGCACCCTGCAGGCGCATCAATGGGGGATTGTCCGCCGGGGTCGCCACCACAACCGCTCGACGCATCCCTTCCTCGCCAAGGGTTTCCTGAACGAATTCATTAACTTCCCTGCCACGCTCGCCGATCAGGCCAACCACAATGACATCCGCTTCGGTGAATCGGGTCATCATGCCCAGCAACACACTCTTGCCCACGCCGCTGCCGGCAAACAGGCCCATGCGCTGGCCACGGCCCACCGTCAGCAGGGAATTGATGCTGCGGATCCCCACATCCAGGGGCTCATCAATGGGCTGTCTTGCCAGCGGGTTGATCATGCGGCCGGTCATGGAGACTTCTTCCGAGGTCTCCAGGGGGCCATTTCCATCCAGGGGACGACCGGTGCCATCGAGGACACGGCCCAGCAAGCCATCACCCACGGGGACCCGGGAGGTCTTGCCGGTGGGGATCACACGGGCATTGGGGACCAGTCCGGCCAGTTCTCCCGTGGGCATCAGAAAGACCGAGTCCTCGGAAAAACCGACCACTTCCGCATCAATGAAGCCACCGTCGGCGGTCTCCACCCGGCAATGGGATCCCACCGGGGCGCGACAGCCCACCGCCTCGATGGTCAGCCCCACAACACGACGCAGAACGCCTTCAACTAGGGGGTTCCAGTCCTGCCGAGTCAGCCGTTCACGGTAGTGCGCAAATCGCTCAAGCCACTGCTCGCGCCTTCGCAGTTGGATGGATTCAGTCGCTTCGGTCATCAGCTGACTCCCCGGCGTCATCGCCATCATCCTCGCCCGAGGACGACTGCATGTCGGGTTTCTCGGCCTGCTCCGGCTGCTCCTCGGTCATTTCGACCGAATCGAATTCCCCCATGTCGGGCAGTGTTCTTTCCTCTCCCAGCATCCCCGCCAGGACCCGCCCAACTTGCTGCTCCAGACGCAAATCCACGCGACTGTTTCGGTCGGACACAAGGCAACCACCACGGCTGATGCTCGGGTCCTCAACCAACTCCCAGCGGGAATCACCGCGACCACTGCCGATCAACTCCCGCAGCAGCCGGGCATCCTCGGGGTGGAGTTGTACCCGTACCTGCCTTTCGCTACTGGGCAGGGCCTGGACCGCTTCTCGAACCACGGCCACGATCTGACCGGGATCGGTCTTCAATTCCCTTCGGATAATCTGTCTGGCGATAAGGCAGGCAAGGTCTGAGAGCTCCTGCTCCACCTGTTCATCCACGGCCGCCAGTGGCTCCGCCAGGGCATCAAGCACCTTCTCCAGGTGATTAGCCTTGTCTCTGGCGGCCGAGCGACCAGCCTTCAGGCCTTCCTCGTGTCCTTTCTCCCAGGCTTCCTGATAAGCGGCCTCCTGAATGGATTCAATTTCGGCCGCAGTAACCGGCCCCGCGCTTTTTTCACTTCTGGATCTGCGAGCCTTGCCAGGCTTCTCGGGACGGCTCTGGGCACGGGCGGACTTGGTGGGTGCGGGTTTCGGCTCCCGCCGGGCACCAACGGTGGGCGCCTCCCAGCGGCGCCAGTCAGCCGGTCCATCCGGGGCCTCAGACATACTCATCCCCCTTGCCACCCAGACTGATGCGACCGGAATCGGCCAGGGCCCTGGCCGTCGCCAGAATCTCCTTCTGCGCCGACTCAACGTCACTCAGCTTGACCGGGCCCATGGCCTCAATATCTTCCTTGAGCATTTCAGCGGCACGCCGTGACATATTTCGGAAAATCTTGTCCTGCACATCCGGTGAAGCGCCCTTCATGGCGGTACTCAACTGATCGGAAGCCACCTCACGCAGCAACTGCTGCATACCCCGGTCGTCCACATCCACCAGATTATCGAAGACAAACATCAGTTCCTGAATCTTGTCGCCGAGCACTTCATCATGCTCGCGAACGATTTCCATGATTGCCTCTTCGTCGGAGCTATCCAGGAAATTGAGCATGTCGGCGGCCACCTTGGCACCACCGACTTCCGAGGACTTGATATTCGAGTTACCGGAAAACTGTTTTTCCATGATGTTGTCGAGCTCACGAATGGCCGAGGGCTGAATACCATCCAGGCTGGCAATCCGCATAATCACATCAGGACGAATGCGATCCGATAGCTGACCCAGGACTTCCGCCGCCTGGTCACTGTCGAGATGGGACAGCACAATCGCAATGATCTGGGGATGTTCAAGGCGAATAATCTCCGCCACCGCCCGGGCATCCATCCACTTGAGGGCATCCAATCCCTGAGTGCTGCCGCCCACGACAATTCGGTCCATCAGGCTATTGGCCTTGTCCTCGCCCAATGCATTGATCAGAGTCTTGCGCAGATACTCGTCCGCACCCACTCCGAGAGAGGTCTGCTCTCCGGCTTCACTGATGAAATCATCCAGAACGCCGCTGGCCTGTTCGGTGGTGATGTTGCTGAGGGAAGCCATCGCCGCCCCCACCTTCTGTACCTCGCGCGCATTCATATGCTTCATGACCTTGGCCGCCTCATCTTCGCCAAGACTCATGAGCAACACTGCTGCCCGCTCTGGTCCGTCCATTCTTCCCACCGCCATTGCTTCCACCCCTATTCCTTAACCCAGTTGCGCACAACCTGGGCCACCCGCTTGGGATCCTCTTCAACCAGGCCCTTGGCCGCCTTCACTTTCGCATCATAGTCTTCCGGCTTCGACAATTGGAATGGCGTTTCCGCTCCAGACTCCATGGCTCCCTGGCGGGCAGCGGGCGCTTGCGCAGGCGACTCAGGCCCGGGGCCGGCTGGCACCGGTTGCCGCTGCTGGCCGCGACCGGCAGCCAGGCTGCGAATCCCCGGCCGCAGCACCCCGAAAATCACCACCAGCACCAGCAGGGCGCCCACCAACTGACGCATGAGATCCCGGAACCAGCTTCGGTCCCAGAAGGACAGCGTCTCCGGCTCATCCACCTCCTGCTCGATGAAGGCCTGATTCACCACACTGACGGTGTCGCCACGCGCCTCGGTAAAACCGACCGCCTCTCGCACCAGATTCTCGATGCGGGCAAGCTCCTCCTCGCTCAGCGGCTCCTTCACCGGCTCGCCGGCGTCGTCCACGGCCTCACGCTCATCGACCACCACGGCCACGGACAAGCGCTGGATCGTACCCAGGGCCTGAACACTGTGTGAGACACTGCGATCCACCTCATAGTTGCGGATAATTCGGCGCGCCACCGGGGTGGGGATGCCGGCTTGTTCGGCTTCGACCTCGAGATCCTCCTCGTCGATCAGCCCCGGCGGCTGATTGGTCAGCGCCCCGGGCACGCCACGGCCTCGGGCACCCGGCTGTGGATCTTCGCTTTCCTGCTCGCTGCGAACGGCCGTGGTGTCCGGGTCAAAGGTCTCGCGGCTCTCCTCGAATCGGGTAAAGTCAAGATCCGCCGCCACCTGGGCACGAACCCGGTTGGGGCCGAGAATGGGGGTGAGGATATCCTCAATGCGCTCGACATAGGCCCGCTCCAGACGACGCGCATGGTCGAATTGCTCACGGGTGTCGGCGCCGAGCTGATCCCGCCCCTGGTCGGAGAGTAGACGACCACGCTGATCCACCACGGTCACCTGCTCGGCGGGCATGTCGGTGATACTGGAAGACACCATGTGAACGATGGACGAGACCTGTGACTCGCTCAGGCTGCGACCGCGATAGAGATTGATGAAGACCGAAGCCGAAGGCTGACGGCGATTGCGCACGAACACCGTGTCCTCGGGAATGGCCAGATGAACCCGGGCACTTCTCACCGCATCCAGGCTGTTGATGGTCCGGGCCAGCTCGGTCTGCAGGGCGCTGTGATAGCGGGCCCGCTCCATGAACTGACTGACCCCGAAGCCGGTCTCTTCGTCCATCATCTCGAACCCGGTGCCCGCCCCGCGCGGCAGTCCTTCGGCGGCCAGATGCAAACGGGCCCGATGCAGCTCACCCTCGGGAACCTCCACCGCGCCGGTAGTCCGGTTCAATCGATAGGGAATACCCGCCTCTTCCAGCGACTGCACGACCTGGGAGGCATCCTGCTGATCCAGATCGCCGTAAAGCGTTCGATGACCGGGTGACTGGGACCAGAGGAACACCACCACGGCAATGGCCACCGCCGCCGCCAGGCCGATGACCATGCCCATCTGGCGCCCGGCATCGCTATTCAGCATATTCTGAATCTGCAGAGCCGTGCTCCGGGATTCCTCACGCCGCTCTTCGCGGGGTGCCTGTTCCGCCGGGAGATTGCTAGCGCCTTCCGGTGCCTGTGCCGCCATTTGCTCCGTCCCCTGAATCAGTGTCTACTGCTATTTCGAGCCCAGTCGGATCAGATCTGCATCCGCATGATTTCCTGGTAGGCCTCTACCAGACGATTGCGGACCTCCGACATGGCCTGGAAGCTCACATCCGCCTTCTGCAGGGCCAGCATCACCTCGGTGAGCTCCACTTCCTTGTCGCCGCTGGAAAAGGCGTCCGCCAGCTTGCCCGCCGCCTGTTGGGTCTCGTTGACCTGATCAATGGAGGCCTTGAGCATTTCACCGAAATTGGGCCCCTCGCTGCTCGCCTCCCGCTGGGGACCATGGGGGCCGCCCGCCTCGGTCGAGAGCTGGCGCATCTGCTGCAACACACTTTCGATATGCGGATCGTTCATTATCCACCTCGCCTCTTCCACCGGCGCCGACAAATCGACACCAATCGACTACTCGATCAATAGCTAAGCAAGTTTCGCGCCAAGATCCCTCGGCAGCTCAATGCCGGCTTCCCGCAATCGGGCCATTTTGTAGCGTAGGGTCCGCGGACTGATGCCCAGACGGGCGGCGGCCTGCTTGCGGGAACCGCCCTCGGAACGCAAGGCATCGACGATCAGACGATACTCCCTTTGTTTGAGGGCATCATCCAGACCATTTGATCCGGCGGCAGCTGAAGGTGCAGGCTCGCCGGAAACAGGGGGCGACATTTCGCCACTGCCAGCGCTCACCGGCATATCGGCCCCGGGCTCGAAATGCAGGGCCTCCGCGCCGATGGTGTCCCCGTCCGCCAGAATCAGGGCACGCTGCATGACGTTATCCAGCTCCCGGATGTTGCCGGGCCAGGCATGGGCCAGAAGACGGGCCTCCGCGGTTCCGCTCAGAGCCGGCGCGGGCCGTTCGCCGCGACAGTGACGCTGGAGCAGATGCCTGGCCAGCGCCGGAATGTCATCCAGCCGCTCCCGCAGCGGCGGCAGACGCACCGGGAAGACATTCAGGCGGTAGTAGAGATCTTCCCGGAACTGTCCCTCGCGGACTGCCGCGGCGAGATCCCGGTTGGTGGTGGCAATGACCCTGACGTCCAGTTCAATGGTCCGCCGACCGCCGAGGCGTTCCACTTCCCGCTCCTGAAGCACGCGCAGCAGTTTTGCCTGCAGGGACAGGTCCATTTCGGAAATCTCGTCAAGCAGCAGGGTGCCACCCTGAGCCTGCTCGAACTTGCCGGGGTGGGCGGCCTGGGCACCGGTAAAGGCCCCCTTCTCGTAGCCAAACAGCACGGCCTCCAGCATGTTTTCCGGGATGGCCGCGCAGTTGATGGCGACAAAGGCCTGGTCGCGGCGGGGCGAGCAGTCGTGGACATATCGGGCATAGACTTCCTTGCCGGTACCGCTCTCACCACAGAGCAGGACCGTGGCCTCACTGTCCGCCACCCGCCGGGCCAGCTCCAGCACCCGAAGGCTGGCAGGGTCTTCGGCCACCGGGCCGCCGTCCGCTTCAGGCTGGAGTCGATGGCGCTCAACCATCTCCACCAGTCCCTCGGCCTCGAAGGGCTTCATCAGATAGTCCGTGGCGCCGCCACGCATGGCATCGACGGCCTGCTCGACCGTGCCGTAGGCCGTCATCATCACCACCGGCAGTTCCGGATGGTGGCTGCGTACATGGGCCAACAGGGCGCGACCGTCCATGGGTGCCATCTGCACATCGGTAACCACCATGCCCACCGGCTGTCGCCCCATGGCCTCGATGGCCGTTTCGCCGTCCGCCGCCTCAATCACGGTCAGCCCGTGAGCCATCAGTGTCTCGACAATGGCCTCGCGCAGATCGGCGTCATCTTCCACTACCAGAATCGGAAGCTCGCTCATTGGCTGCTCTCCCGTAGTTGTCAGTGTCTGGGATTGGCTCGCCGCCGGCCATCGGCCGCCTCCGGCAGACTGAGCAGAAATTCGACGCCCCCCTTGCGGGGCGTGCCGACCATCAATTCACCTCGATGGGCCTCCACCACCGAGCGAACCACCGCCAGACCCAGGCCCGTCCCCTGGGGGCGGGTGGTAAAAAAGGGCTCGAAAATCTGTTCTCTGATCTCGGTGGGAATGCCCGGGCCGTTGTCCCTTACCCGGATGAGAATGCGTTCCTGTTGCCGCTCCGCCTTCAGTCGCACCTGGCGATCCGACTGTGCCTGAGGCTGCACCGCCTCCGCCGCGTTATTGAGCAGATTGGTCAATGCCCCGAGCAAGGCAGCCCGGCTGCCTTCGATGTTCAGACCCCGACCGCCTTCCACGGCCAACTGAATTCGGCCGCGCCAGCGTGCCATGATCTGCCCCGAGGCCTCGGCAAACAGCTCGTCCACACCCAGGACCTCGTCATCGCGCCGTCCACCGCCGGCAAACATCAACATATCGCCAATCATGCCCTCGATCTGGCGCAGACGCCCGGCCAGGCGACCGCCGATCCGCGGCAGGGCCTCATCGCCGAGCCGGCCAGTTTCCAGTTGCCCGGCATAGAGCAGGGCGGCCGATAGCGGCGTACGGATCTGATGAGCCAGACGGGCGGCCATTTCGCCCATGGCCGACAGACGCTGATGGCGGTCCACCAACTCCTGCAGGGCCCGTGTCTCCGAGACATCGGTGAACAGCACGATCCGCCCCTGCTCCGCCTCCAGACTGCGCTGGGAGATGGAAACACGCCGCCCCGTTCTCAACTGGACCTCGCCGGTGCTGCGCAACTCGCCGGTGAAGGATCGGTCACGAACCGTTTCCCAGCGCTCTCCTTCCAGCGGACGGCCCAGCAGGGACTCGGCGGCGGGATTGGCGTCACGGACCCGGCCTTCCCCATCGATCACGATCACACCGCCGGGCAATGCTTCAAGGAGCTGCTCCAGGCGCCGCCCGATTCGCTCCTTCTCCGCCAGCTCCCGCAAACGGGCATCACGGGCCGCCGCCAGTTCCTGACTGAGGGAACTGACCTGGGTTTCCAGTTCTGCATAGGACTCGGAGAGCTGCCGCGAGGTGCGGGTAAACACCTCGAAGGCCTGCTCCAGCTCCTCCATCCGCTCTGAATCGTGCTGCTTCAGGGACGATCGACTCACGACATCGGCTCCGTCGGGGAATTGACAGTTCGCTCCGAGGGAGGCTTTTGCAATTGCCGTGCCGACTTTTTATTTTTCGCTAAAACCGAGACTTGGGATGTCTTTCGACCAATCTGCGCGGGGTATGTCGGTTTCCCGACGGGGTGGGTATTGAATGTCAGCGTGCCAGGCGGAGGATTGTCATCGCGGATGAATCCGCTCCCACGGCGCCAAGGACAGGTACCGGTTTTGCTCCTTGCTCCTTTATTTCAGGATTCCGGCTGCAGACCGTATTTGCGCAGCTTCTCAACCAGGGTGGTTCGTCGCATTTTCAGCAGGCGGGCGGCCCGGGCCACCACTCCGTCGGTGCGCTCCAGGGCCTGGCGGATCAGGCTCTGTTCCATCTCGGCGATGTGTTCTCTGAGGTCCAGCCCCTCTTCCGGCAGTTGCATGGGATCTGCTGCCGAGGCGCCATTGACGGTGGCGTCTTCCGTCTGCTCTTGCGGCTCCTCCCACTCGGGGAGATTGTCCGGATCACCGGGATCCGCCCCATAGCGACCGGGCAGGTCCTCCAGATCGATGATGCCACCGGGCTTGATGATTGCCAGACGCTCAAGCAGATTGGCCAACTCACGGACATTGCCGGGCCAGTCATAGGCACAGAGGGCGGCCATGGCCCTACGGCTAAGCCGTAGCCCGGGGCGGCCCTGATCCCGAATATTGGCGCTCATCAACCGTACCAGCTCGGGGAGGTCTTCATTGCGCTCCCGCAGCGGCGGCATTTCGATGGGGAACACGTTGAGCCGGTAATAGAGATCCTCGCGGAAATCCCCCTCCGCGATCATCGATTCCAGCTTCTGGTGGGTGGCGGCAATGATGCGCACATTGCACTCAATGGGTCGATTGCTGCCCACCCGCTCGAAGGTCCGTTCCTGAAGGACCCGAAGCAGCTTGACCTGCATGGGCTGGGGCATGTCACCGATTTCGTCCAGAAACAGGGTGCCACCCTCGGCAATCTCGAAACGCCCCTTGCGGGCAGTAATCGCCCCCGTGAACGCCCCTTTCTCATGGCCGAACAGCTCAGACTCCAGCAGCTCACCCGGAATGGCACCACAGTTGACCGGCACGAAAGGCGCATTGGCGCGGCTCGAGGCCCCATGCACCTCCCGGGCGACCACTTCCTTGCCCGTGCCCGACTCCCCGGTAATCAACACATTGGTGTCAAAGGGGGCCACCTGCTCGATCAGGGAGCGAACCCGGCGAATGGGCTCGGAATGGCCGGCCGGGCGGCGGGCCTTGCTTCGACTGAGGGCATCCTGGAATTCCTCCACCCGCCGCAGGGCTTCGGTAAGCTCGGCATGCTTGACCGGATAATTGAGATGGCAACAGGCGTGGTCCGCCATTTCATCGCTAATCAGCCCGCCATCCTCCTGGACCAGTGCCACCAGCGGCACCCGCTTACCCAGTTTCTTCAGGGCATCCAACTCGGTAGCCGCCGGCAACTCCCCCACCACCACGGCCTGCCAGCCCCCATCCGGGCTCAGGTCAGGCTCCTTGCCATCCGTAACCACCGCCGGGGGCATGTCTACCGCCCCCAGAACGGCCTCCAGGGCGCGGGCACGGTGTTCGTCTTTTTCGAGCACCAGAATCTGCGACTCAATCATCCGGCGGGCTCCCTAAGAACGGCTTAGCTTTGCTTTGAATTGTCGATATGTCGAGAATATGTCAGGTGATGTTTTTTTGCCAGTTTTGAGAACAGATGGTGTCGATTTACCGGCAGGCGGTGCCCGAATATTGCCACCCTGGCTTGGCACTAGATTTGCTTGCAGGAGATACTATCCGCAGGATAACTTGTAAGCCTGTCCAGTCTGTAAGGACAGCAAACCGACCTTGGAGCCAACCAGCATGAGTCGAGACCAGGCTTCGGCCCAGCGCAAGCAGGTCAATGGAACAAAACGCCCCGAGCTCAAGAAGAAACAACAACGAGTTCGGGATCTTCGTTCCCGCGGGGATACACGGCGCGCTTTGAATACAGCGGCTGAACTAGCCAAGGAATACCCTAATGACCCGGAATGCCACTTTCTTCTTGGTTTGACACTGACGGATTTTCAGAGATTTGAAGCCGGTCAGAAATGCCTTGAACGATCCCTGGAACTAGCACCCAAGAATCATGGCCTGAGGTTGGCTGTTTGTCAGGCCATGCTTGAAACAGCCGAATTCGAGAAGCTGCTCGATCAATCTGATAACTGGTCGTCACTGCCCAAAGTCGCCCAGGATATGGGAGCCGTCCGGGCGGCAGCATTATGCGAACTGGGTCGGCGATCGGAAGCAGAATTGGTTGCCAAACAAATACTGAGCTCTGCGCCACAAAGTCTGTCCGTTTACAGGCACCTTCTGGGCTATGGCCTTACGTCCCACGACGAGCGTTTCGGACGATGGCTCGAAAAACACCTTTCAGGAGATGGTACTTGGGAGGGTGAAAAACTGGCAGAAGGCTATTTCCTGCTGGCAGACTACTACCACCAGCGAGGTGAGCACGAAAAAGCCCTGACCGCCTATATTGACGCCAACGAAAAAGCAAGGCCCCTACTTGCCCGAAAATTCAATCGACCTTATCGCGCCGAACAAGAAGAAAAGTCCGTGGCAAGTATTACGAAAAACTTCCCGGCGGAGAAATTGAACAATGAGCCAACTGCCTCTGTTTCAGACAATATTACCCGCCCGGTCTTCATCCTAGGCATGCCACGATCCGGCAAGTCTCTAGTCGAGTATGCAATCGGTGCTCACCCCCAAGTCTCTGCAAAGAGAGAATTACCTCCCTTTACAGTCCTGGGTTTATCATTGGAAAGAAAAACCGGAAAAACCATGAGCCAGGTCCTGGGGCTGCTCGACGCCAAGCAAAGAGCCACTATCGGCGCTCGTTATCTGAAGGCCATCCAAAGCTCGGAGGTTACTGAGCCCTGGTCAACAGACACGAACCCCATCAATCTGAGAGGGGCTGGCTTTCTTTGGGCAACGGTGCCTGGATCCCGTATTGTATTGATCAAGCGGGATCCGCTGGATCTCGCCTTCGCCAATTTCGCAAAATTCATGCCGCGCTTTCCCCATGGCCAACTCCCCTTGTTTGAAACCGGACACAGAACCCGGATGATGCTCTCTTTGATTGACTTCTGGGCTGAAAACTTGGGAGACCGATGCCTTGTCGTTGAGTATGAATCTTTTGTGCGCGAACCCGAAGTGCATACGCGGCGTGTACTCGAATTGCTGGATTTGCCCTGGGACGATTCTTGCCGGCCTGCTGAGAAAAAGCGTGTTGTGGCCAGCAACAATGTGGATAGCCGGGAAAGAGCAGCCCCGGATGAGCAGTTTGTCGGCCTGGCCGCCCCCTACCGAAAGTGGCTGGAGCCCATGATTGAGGGCTTGGGAGAATACGGCGAGCGCTACCGACAGAATTGAACTCAATCAGCCTTGCCTTGCCCCTGCAATGGCCCGCCGGTGATGGCGAAAAACGAATTTTCCCAAGGCATCCAGGCAGGTTTCATTCAAGCCGAAGAATTGGCCCAGCACGGCCGGACGGCCTTCCCACTCACCGTGAGCCTGGATACGGGCAGGCAGAATCAAGGGCTGGGTGGCGTAGGCGGCCAGGGACAGTTCGAGCATGCCTTCCGCATCCTTTGGGTCCTGTTCTCCATCTTTCGGCCACCAGGCCGCCCCTTCGGCGGCCAGCTCAATGCTGTGGCTGGGGGGTATCAAGCCATCGGCTGAACGGATCTGGCCCACCAGGGTGAGGAGCAGATCCACTTTCGCCTCAAGACGTTGAAGTTCGGGACTGAAGGCAACCTGCTGCGTGTCACTGGTGTCGGTATGACGCTCTTCCAGGGCAGCCACCGCCCTGAGAAGGGCCAGATTCTGCTCATTCAGGGCAGCCAATTGGCCATCATCAAGGGCCGTTTCGAACCTCACCCACTTCAGGGGCATCCGGGACCGAAAGCTGACCCGGCCATCAAAAAACGCTGCGAACTGCTCGGAGCCGCTCATGGCCGGTTATCCGCATAGGCGCCAACGGCCTTCTGCCCCCTTCGCACCGCCGACAGTTCCGCGTCAAGCTTGCTACGCATGGCCATCACCTGGTTGACCAGGGCCTTGTCCGCGGCAATCAGCTCACGGGTAATGCCGGCCAGCGCTTCGCCCGACTCGGCATCCAGGTCTCCGGGTTCTACGTAAAGCGTCCGCAATTCCTGCGCCCTGCGGCTCTCCAGATCGCGGGTCTTGTCCCAATCCCCTTGTTCCACGGCGGCCGTCATTGCCGCCTGGAGCTCAAGCACCTGCTCCAGGCATTCGCGGCGTTCACGGGGCAATTTGTCGATTAGCGTACGATCCATCATTCCACCGCGGCGGGTGCCTGCTTGTGACTGGCGGCCTCCTGGACGGCCTCATCAGGGATGGCATCCCAGCCGGCCTTGACCTCGCGCATCAGGCCCGCCACTTCATCCAGCTTTTCCATATCATTGTACAGATTGGCTTCGGTGAGGCGACGGCACATGTAGTCGTAGAGCTGTTCCAGGCGCTCGGACAGTTCCGGATTATGGCTGTGGTCCAGCATGGCGCGCAGGCTGTCAATGATATTCACGGCCCGACCGATCTGCTCACCCTTGGGACCCACTTCACCACGCTCCAGACAGCCCTGAGCCTGATAGATGCGATCCAGGGCCCCTTCCATCAGCATCTGGATCAGGCGATAGGGATTGGCTTCATCCACCCCGCCCTGGACACTCATCTCACGGTAGGCAGTCAATGCAGCATTTCGAGAGACGTTATACATCGTTCACCTCAAGGGTTATCGGTTATTGAAGGGCAAATTACCCAACTGCTGATCGAGAAAGCTGGAGGTTTCCTGGAGTTGGGCCACAAGCTGATCCATGGCCGTGAACTGACTGATGTAGCGGGACTCCACCCGGGCCATCCGTCGATCCAGCCTTTCCTGCTGGTTACCCAGATCCTGCAAACGGTTTTCCAGGGAGCGGGAGCGGCTATCCAGAATCCCGCCGGATTGGGTGTAGCTTCTGGCGACGGTATCCACCGCATTGGCCAGGCCACCCTCGCCCGCAAAGAGATTGCCCACCGCATCGTAGTTATTGCTGATGGCTTCATCCAGGCGCTCGTCATTGATCTCCAGCGTGCCGTCATCCCGGGTGACAATGCCCAGGCCGGCCAGCGAGGAAAAATCCGCCCCGGTATCCACCGAACTGTTGATGGCATTGCGCATCTGGCTGACCAGGGTTCTCGCCGTGGAATCCCCGGTCAGGGGCCCGCTGGTGCCCTCCTCCGGGTCGGCATCGGCCAATGCCCGGATCTGGCTGATCAGTTCATTATAACTTGCCACGAACTGCTCGACAGACTCCCGCCCCTGGGCCCGGTCCTCGGCAATCACCAGGTTATGCACCTCACCGGGATCTGAGTCCCTCAGATTCAAAGTCACGCCGTCGATGACGCCGTCCAGGGTGTTGTTGCTGCTGGTTACCGCGAAGTCATCGATGAAGACCAGGGCATCCTGGGCTTCCCTTACCTGGCTCATGGGGTTATCTTCCGGATCCAGGCTAGGATCAAAGGCCAGATCTTCCAGCGGGCTGCCGCCCTGATCGGCATCGACACTGACGGAAATGACATTGTCGGCGCCCGTTTCCTGAGATGTCAGGGTCAGTCGGGCCCCTTCTGCCGTATTGATGATGGACGCGGTGATGCCGGGATTGTCCGGCGCCACGTTGATGGCATCCCGAATCTGGGCGAGGCTGTCAGCACCCTCCGGCACCGCCAACTGGAAGCTGTCATTGCCCAGACTCAGAGTGAGCGTGCCACTGCCCATCTCCGTCCCGGCGCCATCTGCAAATTCACGCGAAGCGATCCGATGCGACTGAGCCAGTTCCTCTACCTGCACCGTAAAGGCGCCTTCCACAGCCTGGCGGGTTGCCGAAACGGTGAACACGTCCTCGGCACTGCTCTCCGCCGTGCGGCTCTGGAAGGCGGACCGACTTCTGAGATCACTCAGCCCGTCCTGCATCTGGCTGATGAGCCCTTTCAGGGTGCCCATGGCCGAGAGCTGATCCTGGGCCCGCTCGGCATTGCGGTCGATACGGTTCTGTGTGGGGGCCCGCTCAGCCTCCACCAGATCATCCACGAGTCCGCGAATATCCAGACCGGAACCGATGCCCATGCTGGTAATGGCGGGCATAATACCTCCTAGCACCTCAGGCGCGTGTCCTAATCAGGCTGATCTCAGACAGGTCACCGTTCGATCCCAGTTCCTGCAAGAGATGTGCCAGACGCACTGCCTCCTCGGGCGGAATCTGGCGAATCACTTCCTCCGTCTCCGGATTGTAGACGGTTATCACGGTTCTGCCCGAGACATCATCCACCTTGAACTCCAGTTCCGGGCGAAACAGGGTCTGAATATTCTGTAGCTCCTTTGCCGCCCGATCAGCCAGGGCCTGTCTATCCTGACCATCCAGTTCCCGGCCTCGTTCCAGATCATCCGACTTCAGGTCGCGCATAGTATTGCCGGCCTGATTGCCGTTTCGAGACAGGGACGGCAAGGCATTGCCGCCTCGAGAACCGAGAGCCTGGCTCAGGCGAGCACCATCAATCTCGTAAGACATGGTGTCCTCCTCCCTTGGGCCGCAGCCCCGCCATTGCAGCCGGCCATGTTAACGGGCTGCAACGGCCAAAGCGGACAGGGTCTTGCGACCCTGCCCGCTCCTCCTGATGACCATTGAAGGTCATTGGACTGTACCTCTATGCCGCCATTACTGCAGCAGACCCAGGACCGTCTGCGGGACGGCATTGGCCTGCGACAGGATGGAGGTACCGGCCTGCTGCAGAATCTGGGCACGGGTCAGTTCGGCCGTTTCAGCGGCGAAGTCCGTGTCCTGAATCCGCGAACGGGCGGCGGTCAGGTTTTCTGAGCCGATGCTCAGGTTGGCAATGGTCGCCTCGAAGCGGTTCTGGACCGCACCCAGCTCGGAGCGCAAGCCAGAAACCTGCTGCAGAGCCGCATCCGCGGTGCGAATGGCATCCGAGGCTTCAGCCCGGCTCAGCACGCTGAGGTTGGCCACATCCAGGCTCTGGCTGATATTGTCGCCGTCAGAGTCCTGAAGACCAATGGCTTGCAGGAACTCGGCATCACCAGAGATTTCAGCATCCAGATCCCGAACTTCAATCTCGAAGCCAGCCTGGAAGGTGGCAGAGGTGATGGCCTCTACGCCGGATGCTTGACCCACAGTACCGTTATCAAACTCGATGGGCCCCGGCTGACCAAACAGATCATTGAGATCAAGACTGGCGATGTTGGTAGCATTGGTGACTCCCTCGATCGTGAAGTCATCACCATCAGCGCGGGTCACCGAAATCTCGTTACTTGTGGCGCTGTAAGCGGCGGTAATGTCAGCCAGACCATCCAGACTCGCGGCGATGGCACTACCGAGCGCATCCTGATCCACCGAGCCGCCCGCCGTAATATCACCGGCCAAGACAGTGACTTCCACGTTGCTGAACCCGGCCACTTCCAGCTCGAACACCAGGTCTTGGCTGCCAGTGGTCGCCGAAATCTGGGAGCTAACAGCCAGGGTGCCGGTGGTGGCAACGGTGGTGACGCTGGAGATGGCATCGCCCACGCCCATGACATCGCCGAAGACCACGCTCAGGTCATCGGTATTGACGCCGGCGGCCGCATTGGTGATGCTCATGTTGGAGAATTCGATATTCTCGCCGTCTTCATTGCGGAAGACCAGGCTGTCCCCGTCGCGCTCGACGGTCACACCAATGTCGGCATCATTGACGGCCTCTTCGACCGCGATAGCCAAGGCCGTTCCACCGAAATCACCGGTAGTGCCGGCTTCCACCGAAATCGTTGCGCTACCAATATCGAATTCGAAGGAAACTTCCTCTAATCCGCCAGCGCCATCCGAAGCGGCTTCAATCGAGCCCACCGTCATCTCGGCCGTCTCGGTGAACTCAGCCTGTTCAGCCGAAACACCGGACAGGCCCTCGGCATTAATGGCGTCAACGATGGCAGAGAGGTCGTCACCGGCCCCGGAAAGATCGATGGAATCGTCACCAATCGTGATGGTGCGATCACCACCAGCCACATCGGCCAGGTCGCTGGTGTTGACGCCCTCCTGATCACCGAAGACCTGCAGACCAAGCTGATCGGTGCGGGAATCCACACCATCCACGGAAATGGTCTGACCGCGGTTGGCGCCCACCTGGAAGACCAGGTCGGAGAGGGTGCCGTCCAGGACGTTCTGATCATTGAACTGGGTGGATTCGGCAATCCGCTGAATCTCGGCCACAGCCTGTTCAACCTCCTGGTTCAGGGCTTCCCGATCGGAGGCGGAGTTGGTGTCATTGGCGGACTGCACAGCCAGTTCGCGGACACGCTGCATGAGGTTGGAGACCTCTTCCAGCGCACCCTCGGCGGTCTGGGCGAAGGAAATGCCATCGTTGGAATTCCGGATGGCCTGGTTCTGACCGTTGATCTGAGCGGTGAAACGCTCGGAAATGGCCAGGCCGGCCGCATCGTCCTTGGCGCTGTTGATGCGCAGACCGGACGAGAGCCGCTCAAGGGAAGTCGCCAGAGCGCCCTGGGAGGAAGACAGGTTCCGCTGGGCGTTGAGCGACATGATGTTGGTGTTAATAACCGAACCCATGCTCATAAGTCATACTCCTAATTTGCCGTTTCTGAAGTTGTCCGAGTGAGACCTCGGGCTTCATGCCCAACGCCGGGTCCTCTGGGTCGATGGGACAATTGCGGCGCTGTCAGTGGGCTTAACGGCGGGAGGGGAGGAGACTTTAGGGCCCGGGGGGAATTTTCCATAACGGGCGACGAACGGTGCAGGGAGCGGGATGGGCGGCTGCGGGGGCGGTTTTCTGGGCCCTGGGGGGCGCGATACAGCGGTGTGACAGGTTTGGGATTGAAATCGCGGATGAATCCGCTCCCACGGTGCCATTCCTGAGGCCCGGGTTCTGCTCCTTGGATCACATGAAGTTGAACAGGCTCAGGCCCTGGACCCGTACATAGGCCTGCTGGGCAGCCTGGAGCCCCACCTGCTGCTGGTTGAGGCGGGTGATGGCTTCGGCATAGTCGAGATCTTCTATGCCGGATTTGGTGGTTTCCAGGTCCAGGCGAGCCCCGTCATTGACCGACATCTGGTCTTCCACGGCCTTCAGGCGGGCGCCGGTTTCCGAACGAACCTCCAGCATCCGCGAAATGGCCTGATCGGTATCATCCAGGGAGCGGTTGATCTCGTTGAGCTGCCGCGTCCGGTCGCGGGAGTTACTAACCGGCGTTTCAAAGGCATCGATCAGGCGATCAAAGGTATTGAAAATACTGCTATTCCGGCTGGGGGTGACTTCAAAGAGATCGCCCTCTTCCGGATTGCCATCGATGATGAACTCGATACCGGAAAAGCCAATGGTCTCGCCGGAGGCGAACACGCCCGTCTCCACCACGTCACCGACCGAATCACGGACCTCGTACTCGCCATCGGCGAGGATCTCGATTTCGTAACTGTCCCCCGTCCAGTCCTGGAGGTCGCGGATACTGCTGTTCTTGATGACACCGGTGCCCTGATTATCTTCACCCGCCTCGACCTTGAAAGTCCCATTGCCCTCGCGAATACGCATGAAGACTTCCGAGCCCGGGTTGCCATCGGTGACAAAACGATTGGGCCCAATCTGCAGCGTGCGCTGGCCCTCATCGCCGTTATAAGTCACGCCATCCGGGGTCGGGGAAAAAGGCTGGGTGCCGCCGCGATAGCCGGCGAAAATGAAATTGTCGCTGGAATCCTTGGTATTGGCCAAATCAATCAGGGACTGGCGCAGCTCCCGCAGCTCATTGGCGATGAACTGGCGGCTGTCGTTGCCCTGGCTGCCATTGGCCCCCTGCACGGTGAGCTCACGGGCCCGCTGAAGAATGTCCCCTACCTCCGTCAGGGTGCTCTCCTGAGTCTGGAGGCGGTTCTGGGCGATGGTCGCATTGCGGTCAAACTGCTCGTTCTTCTGCAGGGCACGCCCCAGCTCCAGGGCCTGGACCGAGCCGATGGGGTCATCGGAGGGTCGGACAATACGTTTGCCGCTGGCCACCTGCTCCTGGGTTTTAGCCAGTTGCGACTGCTGATTCTGCATTTGCAGAGTCGCATTCAGATTAAACCAGCTCGTTGACACTCTCATCAGTGTTTACCTCCCTACCGCGCTAAGCAGGGACTGAAACACCGTATCAGCCACCCGGATGGATTGCGCCGAAGCCTGATATGCCTGCTGGAAACGCATGAGATTCGCCGCCTCTTCATCGAGATTCACCCCGGAAACCGATTCCAGCGACTCCCGGGCCTGATCCCTGAGGGTTTGCTGGGCATCCCGGTTGGACTGGGACTGGGAGGTCTTGGTCGCCACATCGGCGACCAGTTCGCCCACCGCGTCCTGCAGGGAGGTCTGGCCGCCGTCGAGAACCCCTTCATCCACCAGGGCCGCGAGACGGTTGGCGTTACGGTTATCCCCCGTGGCACCGCTATTGGCTTCCACGGTGAAGGTATCGCCGGCCTCGGGCTGGCCCTCGATGGTCACCCGCCAGCCATTGAATTCAATGGGCTCCCCAGGCTCGAAGGTGACGGCCGTACCATCGATCTCAAAGGTGTCCTCATCGATGAATTCGATCTCCACGGTGTCCAGCAGATCGGGATCATCGATATCCACCACTTCGCCGAGACTGATGCTGCCAGTGCCCAGGTTGTCATCGCCGGGGCCGGCAACGATGGGGGCCGCCGCGGCAACGGCCCGGGGATCATTGATCTCCCGGGCCAGGCCTCCACCGGCACTGCGGGTGGGTTGAATCTGGAAGGCGTCGCCCTCTTCCACGGTGCCATCCACCACCACTTCCATGCCGTCAAAGACGAAGGGGTCGGCGGCACTGCCGTCCCCGGTAAAATTCACCAACTCGCCGGTATCGGCCCGATTGATCTGCCAGTCCCCATTCACGAATCGCAGGCGGTAATCGCCCCCGGTCAGATCCTGGGCGTCGGTGACCACTGCCTCCAGTTCCGCATCCCCCTCATTGCCACGGCGAGTAAGCACGGTGGGGTCGGGGACGGAGAAAAATGCCTCGCCCAGTTCACCATTCAGATCAATCCCTTCTGCATGGATTTCGTTGAAAGACTGGGTCAATCCATAGGCAATCTTGCCCAACTGATTCTGGGTCGGATCCAGTACTTCGCCGCGAAAATCCAGCACCCCCCCCAGCGAGCCGCCGGACAGGGTGCTGCTGATGTTGCCCGGCTCGGGCTGACTGGCAACGGCCACTTCCCGACGTGAGGGGTCAAAATCGCTGCGCCGGGCTTCCAGTTCACTGGCCGAATTGCCAATCACGAGGGGCGTGCCATTGCCCACGAAGACATTCACCGCGCCGCTGTCTTCCTGGATTTTCTCGAAACTGACGAATTCGCTCAGCTCCTGCAGTTTCTGATCACGTTTGTCCAGCAGATCATTGGGCTGCCCACGCCCCTGCCCCTTGGCATTGACGATCTCAAAGTTCAGGTCTGCGATCGCTTCGGTAATACCATTGATCTCCTGAACCGAGTTCCGAACCTGGGTGTTGATTTCACTTTCCAGGTCCTGCATTCGCTGGTCGATGGTGTCAAAGCGGTTCACCAGCGCCTCGGCTTCGCTCAACAGGACCTGACGGGCGGAGATGGAAGCCGGGTCATCGGCCACCTCCTGCACCGCATTGAAGAACGCCTGCAGACTCGGGGTGAGGCCAGCGTCTGAATCCGCCAGCAGATTGTCCACTCGCTGGGCGAGATTGGTGAAGGTATCCAGCTCCTCGAAGGCCGAGGTGGCATTTTGGAGCTGATCGCTCAGAAACTGATCAAAAACCCGATTGATGCCCGAGACCTGGGTACCCTGGCCCACGAAACCGTCACCGAATCCCTGTGCCTGGCGGGTGCTCTGATCCACCCGCTGGCGACTGTAGCCCTCGGTGTTCACATTGCTAATGTTGTGGCCAGTCGTGGACAACTGGCGCTGTGCGGCCAGCAGGCCGGATACACTGTTACTGAGCAAACTCATTAGCGACCACCTCGGCGCGGATCGCGCGATCCTGTTTATTCAAACGGCCGGTCGGCCAAGTTCTTTAGTCCCGACGCCCATTCCGCCCCACTGCCATTGCCTGAGGCGGCGTCATTCAGCACTTCCTGCATGGGACGGCTACGAGCCACCCGCTCGATCTTCTCGGCATATTCGGGGTCAGTGGCATAACCGCCCGCCTGCAGGGCCCGACCAAAGGCGGCGGCATCATCGCCCTGGTCGAGCGCATTGCGATACCGGGGCGATTGCTCCAGCAGGCGAACGTAGTCCTCCAGGGACTCCTCGGGCGAGCGGTAGGCGCGAAACTGGTCATGGCGACGAACAGGCACCCCCGCCTCGAACTCCAGGGTGGGAACCGTCACCTCGGGCCCTTGCCAGTCCTGACTGGCCTTGATGCCGAACAGATTAAAGCTGTTGCGGCCCTGGCCGTCCCGGATCATGTGCTGCCCCCACCCGGTCTCCAGGGCGGCCTGTGCCAGAACCAGTTGCGGTTCTACGCCCAGACGCCGCGCCGCAGGGCGAGCCGCCGGCATCAGCCGTTCCAGGAAATCCCGGGGGCCATCGGGCCGGAAGTCTTCAGCGCTGTCGGTTGCCGCTCCGGCTGAATCGTTCTCTTCGGTGCGTACGGGAATGGCTCGCTGGCGCATGGCTTCAATGGTGTCCCGGGCGCCCTTGCCGGGCGACGCTGAAGCAGGCTCACCACCCAGTTCACGAACAATCATGTCGGCCAGACCGATGCCCTGGCCTTGAGACATCTCCACCGCGATCTGCTGATCGAACATATCCCGGTAGAAGTTCATTTCATTGCCGCCGGTGAGATCGTCACCGAAGCTGGCCGCCCGCATGCTCTGCAGCATCATGTGGGTGAACAGAGACTCGAAATGCCGCGCAACTTCCCGCAGGGCTTCCGGATCATCCCGACGAGCCTTGCCGCGCAGGCGTTCAAGACCCTGGAGGTCGGTAAAGACGGGCTTGTCACCGGAAATCATGGCCGGGCCTCCTCAGATCACCACCAACTGGGCGCGCAAGGCACCCGCGCGGTCCAGGGCCTCGAGGATGGCCACCAGATCACCGGGGGCGGCGCCGACCTCGTTGACCGCCTCGACGATCTGGTCCAGCCCCACGCCCGGGTCGAACAGGAACATGCTGGCATCTTCCGGCTCCTCGACCTCAATCTCGGTACGTGGCACGACGATGGTTTCCCCCGGCGCAAAGGGCGAGGGCTGCACCACGAAAGGCCGCTCACGAATGCGCACGGTCAGCGCCCCGTGGCTCACCGCGGCGGGGCCGACGCGGACATTGGAACCGATGACCACGGTGCCGGTACGGGAATTGACGATTACCCTGGCCGGCCCTTCGCCGGGTTCCACCCGGAGGTTTTCCAGCACCGAAACGAAGGCAATACGCTGAGTGGGATCATTGGGGGCCTCAACCCGGACGGAAGTGGCATCCAGAGGCAGGGCGGTATTGGCACCAAAGTTGTCGTTGATGGTTTCGGTGAGACGGTGGGCGGTGGTGAAATCCGAATCATTCAGGTGCAGGGTGATGAACTCCTGCTCCTGAAAGTTATTGGGCACTTCCCTCTCCACCGTGGCACCGTTGGGTACGCGACCGGCACTGGGCACATTCACCGTCACCCGTGAACCGTCCTGGCCATCAATACCAAAACCCGACACCACCACATTGCCCTGGGCCATGCCGTAGACCTGTCCGTCGGCACCCAACAAGGGCGCCATTACCAGGGTGCCACCGCGAAGACTGGTGGCATTGCCAAGAGAAGACACCGTGACATCGATTTCCTGGCCGGGCTTGGCAAAGGGTGGCAGCTCGGCGGTGAGGGAGACGGCGGCCACATTGCGAAGCTGCGGGTTGACGTTGGCCGGCACCTCGATGCCGTAGGTGGAGAGCATGTTCTTCACGCTCTGCACCGTGAAAGGCGTCTGGGAGGTCTGGTCACCGGTCCCATCCAGGCCCACTACCAGGCCGTAGCCGGTGAGCTGGTTGGCCCGCACACCGCCGACAGTAGCCAGGTCCTTGACCCGGTCACCCTGCTGATCGGCCATCACCTCGCCAAGCATCTGTTGCGCCGTGGCGGGCAGCAGACTCAAGCTCAGCAAGAAACCCGCGAACCAGGCAGTGGCAGCTTGTGCTTTCATGACCGATCCTCCCTCACAAGGGGCTCAAGGGTGACTGGAAAAAGCGGGTCAGCCAGCCAGGCTGATTGGCATTGGCCAGGCTGCCGGTGCCGCTGTAGGTAATACGGGCATCGGCGACCCGATTGGAAGGCACGGAGTTATCCGAGGCAATATCCTGGGGGCGGATGATGCCGGCAATACGCACCATTTCCTCGCCCTGGTTGAGGGTCAGCCATTTCTCCCCCTGCACCATCAGGTTGCCGTTGGGCAGGCGGCGGGCGACGGTCACCGTGATCTCGCCCTCGAGGCGATTGCTCTGGCTGCTCTCACCGCCGCCTTCGAAAGAACGGCTGCTACCCATTTCCGTTTCCAGGATGGGCCGCCCACGGTGGGTCACCCCGCGGCCAAACAGCGTGGGCGGCTGCATACTGGTGCTGCTATCCCGGCTGGTATTGGTATTCATGCTCTTGCTGGCATCGGTCCGTTCCACCAGGCGGATGGTGAGAATGTCACCCACCCGCCGGGCCCGGCGATCCTCCACCAGGGAACTGGCATAGGCCGCCTGGAAGATGGAGCCGCTGACCCGCTCGGACTCGGCGGGCTCCTCGGGCATGACCGGCTCGTAGCTGCGCTCGTCGTCCCGAGGCGCCTGACCGGCACAGCCTGCGAGAAAAGCGGCAATGATCAGCAGCATGAGAGCGGCAAGCCCTTGCCGCCCCAACGATACCTGACGATGTTGTCGAGACACTCCAGTCATGATTCATCTACTCCCATCAATGTGAGCGATTAAAGCTGCTGGTTGGTGAACTGCAGCATCTGGTCGGCGGAGGAGATGGCCTTGGAATTGATCTCATAGGCCCGCTGGGTCTCGATCATGTTCACCAGCTCTTCCACCACATTGACGTTGGAACTCTCCAGTGAGCCCTGCTGAAGCATGCCGAGACCGTCGAAACCCGGCGTGCCCGGCTGGGGCGGACCACTGGAGGCGGACTCCATGAACAGGTTCTCGCCCCTGGCCTGCAGACCGCCGGGGTTGATGAAGCGGGTGAGCTGAATTTCACCCAACTGAACCGGCTCGGCCTGTCCCGCCAGCTTGGCGCTCACCGTGCCATCCGAACCGATGGAAACGCTCTCGGCATCCGGGGGAATCTGAATACCGGGTTCCAGGGAATAACCACTGGAAGTCACCACTTCGCCCTCGGCATTGAGCTGAAAGGAACCGTCCCGGGTATAGGCCTGGGAACCATCAGGCAGCCGAATCTCGAAGAAGCCATCGCCCTCGATGGCCAGGTCGAGGGGATTCTCGGTCTGGATCATGTTGCCCTGGTTGAACAACTTCTCGGTGGAAACCACCCTTACACCGGTGCCCTTGCTCAGCCCGGAGGGATTGAGGGTTTCCTGCGTGGTTTGGCCCCCTACCTGGCGGACGTTCTGATACATCAGGTCCTCGAACGCCGCCCGCCCCCGCTTGAAGGCCGTGGTGTTGGCGTTGGCCAGGTTGTTGGACACCATGTTCATGCGCGTCTGCTGCGCATCCAACCCCGTTTTCGCCACCCATAGTGCTGAGTTCATCTCTCTCGCTCCTCGGAAAGCTGACGCATTGCCGTCACTTCCCTCTTGATCATTGGTTACGCTGCAAATTCAGTGCCAATTCCGGCTGGATCAACCCTGACCGCGGATCAGCTCGGATGCGGCACGGGCATTGTCATCCGCACTCTGGATCATCTTGACCTGGGTCTCATACTGACGGGCCAGCTGAATCATGTTCACCATCGCCGTGGTGACATTGACGTTGCTGCCCTCCAGTACGCCACTGGCCAGGCTCACCTCCGCATCGGCCTCGGCCTCCTGACCATCGGCCAGTCGCACCAGGCCATCAGGGCCCTTTTCCAGCTCTTCCAATGGCGGATTGACCAGCTTGATCCGGTCCACCAGGGCCATGGCTTCGGAGCCCTGGCCCTGGGGCACGATGCTGATGGTGCCGTCATTGCCAATGGACAATTCATCATGCGGCGGGACCGCCACCGGGCCGGCGTCTCCCAGAACGGGATGGCCGGTACCGGTGACCAGATTGCCGTTGGCGGTCAGTTGCAGATCGCCGGCGCGGGTATAGGCTTCACTGCCGTCCGGCGCCTGTACGGCAATCCAGCCTTCACCCTGGATCGCTACATCCATTTCCCGACCGGTGGTCTGCATGGTGCCGGGGGTAAAATCCACACCCAGCCCCCGGTTCACCGCATTGACCCGACTGGCATAACCAGGGCCCCTGACTTCTTCCGGTGCAAAAGCATGCAGATCGGCGCGAAACCCGGCGGTATTGGCATTGGCCAGGTTATGACTGTTGGCCGCCTGAGCCTGCATGGTCTGTTTGGCGCCGGTCATGCCGATGTAGATGCTGCGATCCATGTCATCACTCCCGTTTCAATCCAACCCTTATCGGATATTGATAATGGTCTGGGTAATTGCGTCCGAAGTGGAGATCATCTGAGCATTGGCCTGGAAGTTACGCTGGGCCGTGATCATCTCCACCAGCTCTTGGGTCAGGTCTATATTGGCCCCTTCCAGGGCACCGGCCTGAATTTCACCGAAACCGGAGGCACCCGCTTCACCCAACTGGGCCTCGCCGGCAGCAAAGCTCTCTGCCCAGCGGGTATCACCCACCTTCTGCAAACCCTGGGGGTTGTCGAACTTGGCCATGGCCACTTTGCCCAACTGTTCGGTCTGGCCGTTTGAGAAGCGTGCAGAGGCAACGCCGTCACCGTCCACATCAAACCCCGTCAAGCGGCCCACCGCGAAACCATCCTGAGACAGCTCGGTCACGCCGAAGCTGCCGCCAAACTGGGTGGAACCCCGATAATCGATGGAAATTTCCAGCGGCTCGGCACCGTTGCCCGGATCAAAGGGCGTGTAATCGATGGTTGCAGGATCCGGCGTCGCCAGACTGCCATCGGCATTGAAGGTCAGGGTATCCGGGCCACCGATCTCCTCGTCGCCAATGTAGAGATAGGTTTCCCACTCATTGGTGTCCTCTGACTTGACGAAATAGGTAGTGGCGTCATGGCGGTTGCCAAGGGAGTCATAAACCGTGATCGAGCGGCTGTTATTGAAGCTCAGGGGATCATCCGGATCGAAATCCGTCACTTCGGGCGGTTCGGCATCGGCCGGGAGGTTAAGCTCGGCCCGAATCCCGGAAGTGGCCTGGGGCGGATTCTCACCGGTCACCAGTCGCAGATCCTGAAGTTGCCCTGTGTTGAAGCTCCCATCACCGGCGGGGGGATAGACCTGAAGGCGCTCCCCCAGATTGTTCTGAACAAAACCGTCATTGTTCAGCGAGAAATTACCGGCACGGGTGAATACCCGCCCATCGGCACCCTCCAGGGTGAAGAAACCCTCGCCACTGATGGCCAGATCCAGATTGTTCTCGGTGAAATCGATATTGCCCTGGGTAAATTGCTGGGAGACCCGTTGCAGACGGACCCCGTTACCCGTGGACGTGTCGGAAATATCCCCGGTGCTCACCGCAAAGAGATCGGCGAATTCGGCCCGGGAACCCTTGAAGCCAGTGGTATTCACATTGGCAATGTTGTTGGAGGTCACGTTCAAGTGACTGGATGCGGCATTCAGTCCGCTCAATGCAATACGAAATGGCATGATTCTCTCTCCTCAATACCCGCCGAAAATTCGGCATTCAGTCCTGCCCCGCCGGCCAATCAATGGCCGGCACTCCCATCAAAGAAACTCGTGAACGTCGGAAAGCCGATACTCACCAGCCGCCGTATTCAGACTCACCCCCCGACCACTGCGGTCCAGGGTCACACTGTCAACCATGTGATTGATCAGGGCCTGGCCTGATTCGGTGGAATCACCACGGATCACACTGGCATCCACGCGATAAGGACCTGCCTGCACCGGTTGGCCCTGGTCGTCCAGTCCGTCCCAGTGAAAACGGGCCATGCCTTCGCCATGGGAACCAAGATGCATTCGTCGAATGCGCTCCCCGTTCTGGTCGAGGATGTCCACCACAACATCATTGGCACTGCCATCAAGCTTCACTGCACCCGACATCCCTATTTCCTCGTGCATGAAGCCACCGTCTGCCTCCACCAGCACAGTGCTTCCCACCAGACTGGATGCCTGCAGTGCCTGGCTCGACTGCATGGCTCCAGCAAGATCAGAGAAGCCGTTCTTGAGCTCGTTAATACCGGAAACGGTGCTGAACTGCGCCAACTGCCCCAGAAACTCCCCGTTTTCCATGGGATCAAAGGGGTCCTGATTCTGGAACTGGGCGATCATCAGCTTCAGGAATTGCTCCTGGCCCAGCTCATCGTTCCCCTTGCCCTTGCTGCCTTGCTGGTCTTCGCGAGTGCGCAGGCCCAGCTCTTCAAATGGATTGCCGTTCATGGAAGAAATCATCACCAATCACCTCTTCTCGTCAGGGGCATCACTGCCCCATCTGCAGGGTTCTCTGCATCAGGTCCCGGGTAGTGCTGACTACCTCAATGTTGTTCTGGTAAGCCCGGGAGGCTGACAGCATGTTCACCATCTCCTCGATAGGGTTAACGTTGCTGCCAAAGACATAGCCTTCTTCATTGGCTTCGGGGTGTTCCGGCTGATAACGCGCTTCCACCGGGGCCCCGCTGCGCACGATGTTCTCAACGCCCACACCAACCGAGTCAGGATTGTCGAAACGATCCATCCAGGCCTGGAAGTGAGGATGACGGGCGCGATAAGCCGTCTCGGGATCACCCGTGACGCTGTCCGCATTGGCCAGATTGCTGGCGGTGGTATTCAGGCGCAGAGACTGAGCGCTCATGCCGGAGCCGGCGACATCAAAGACGTTGAACATGATTGATTACCTCATCGTTTGGCCAGTGATGGCGTTCTTCAGCGATGAAATGCGACCGCTGGTGAACTGCAGGGCCGCCTGGTAGCGCATCACGTTCTCGGCCCAGTTACTCATTTCCAGGTCAGGGTCCACGGTGTTGCCATCCAGCGACGGCTGGTTGGGCACCCGGTACTGCACCTCGCCACCAGCACCCATGCCGCTGGACTGGATGTGGCGGGCGTTGGTGGTCTGCATGGCCGGGCTGCCCGGTCCCATCTGCTCCTGAAGTGCAGCCCGAAAATCCAGATCACGCGCCTTGAAATGCGGGGTGTCGGCATTGGCCAGATTGGAAGCCAGTATCTGGTGGCGGCGCTGGTAAACCCGCAGTGCCTCCTGCTGCTTGCCGACTGCGGTCTCGAATCCAATGGGCATGGCGGCATTCCTCCTGTGGTGCAAAATCCGCTCTCTCACAGCCCGTCTATCGCAATCGGCATGCCAACTATTTTTTAATCAACAATTTCAATTAGTTACCCATTAACCCCGGGAGCGGGCGGCAGGCCATTGCCGCCGTTCTTGCCGCCTCGGGGACCATTGCCTGCCGCCAAGAGGGCAAGAAGGCGGGTCTCGGGCGAACTATTCACTGGCATATAAATTGCAACGTTATTCCGCCGAGCCTGTTCAAGTGGTAAAGCGACGATGAACCGACACTTTTTTCTGCTGAGCACTTTGCTCCTGGCCCTCTGGGCCCTGCCGGCCGCGGCAAGTGACTGGCAAGACCCGGACAGCATCCGTGACGCCGCCGAAGGCTTCGTCCAGGCGCAAATGGGTGACAACGGCCAGGTTCGTGCCCGGGCTGGAAACGTGGATCAACGATTGCGGCTGCGGCGCTGTGAGCAGGGCCTGGAGACTTTTCTTCCCAGTGGCCGAGAACTGGGCGGAAGCAACACCACGGTCGGCGTGCGCTGCCCGGGGCCGGTGCAATGGCGGCTTTTCGTCTCTGTCGAGACCGAGGTTCTGGCCCCTGTGGTGGTTGCCAACGGCGTTCTGCAACGGGGCCAGGTCCTTGGGCCGGAGGACATCAGCCTGCAGGAGAGAAACACAGGCTCTCTGCGTCGGGAATTCTTCACTAGCCCGGATGAAGTCGTTGGTATGCGCCTGCGCCGCAATCTTTCGCCCGGCAGCGTGATCCAGGCCAATCACCTGGATATCCAGCGCCTGGTAGAGCGCGGCCAGCGGGTGCGACTGCTGGCACGGGGTGAGTCCGTGGAAGTGAGCATGGCCGGTGAGGCCCTGCAGAACGGGGCTCGAGGACAAAGGATTCGGGTCCGCAATCTGAGTTCCGGCAAGGAGCTGGAAGGTGTTGTGAGCGGCGAAGGGACGGTAAAAATCCGTTTCTGAACCGAGAGTTAGACCGACCCTGGCCTGGGAAGCGGCCGGGACGGTACAATAGAGGACAGGTCGCGACGGAAAATCCGAAAAAATCCCTCAAGTCCGGCGGGAAGCGGCCGATAAGGAGGGTGAAAGCGGGTTTTCCGGGGGAGCGAGGAAGTCATGATCGATCGCATCAACAATCTGGTCCAGGGGCAGAACCAGCTCCAGAACGATCGGCGCAATGAGCGGGTGGAAAATACCCGTGAAGGCGGCGGCGAGAGCGGCAATCGCCCTGAAGAGGACCGGGTCAGCCTGTCGGCCTCCGGTCGCCAGATGCAGGCCATCGAGCAGCGCGTCGCGGAAAGCGACGGCGTCGACCAGGCACGGGTCGCCGAGCTGCGTGATGCGATTGAACGTGGCGACTACGAGCTTGACTCTGATCGCATCGCTGACGCGTTGATCCGCGACAGCCGGGAAATCTAGACCCCGGCTGAAGCCGTTCGAGCGCCCTCCTTCGTCCTGTCCTCCCCAATCCATCTGGATCGTCCGGAGGAATTCGCTGTGAATGACCAAGCCCAGCACGACCCCCGCCAGCTCGCCAGCCAGCGGCTGCAATCCCTTCGGGCGCTGGCGCGCCAGTTTGAGCAGCTCCTGGAACAGGAAGCCGCGGCACTCAGCCAACGCGACACCGAGGCCGTCCATGATCTGGCGGCAAGAAAGATCCCGCTTGCCGAAGACATGGACCGGGGTTTTAAATATCTGCTCGGGGCATTGGAAAAGGGATTCAACATCCAGGCCTCAAGCGATGCCCGGGAGAGGCGTGGCGAGCAGATTGCCAGGGCCCTTGAGTTGGCCGGCGAATCCAGCCTCGCGACTCAATGGACCGAGCTGCTGGCCGAATTGGGCAAACTACGCCACGACAATCAGAATAATGGTCAGCGGGTCGGATTGCAGGGTAGACAGATTGAACAGGCTCTCGCTATCCTCAGCGGGCAGGATTTGGGGACAAAAGCCAGCACCACCTATGGATCGGATGGTCGTACCCGGGATGGCGAGAACAGTCAGCGCCATGTTTGGGTTTGATCGCCCCTGGTCGGCGTATTGATGCCGCTCCTCGCTTATTTCGCTCAGCACGGCTCCCTGCGCACGGATAGCAGCATGAGTCGACTACACTTTGCCCAATAGATAAAACCTTTTGACATAAATTGAAAGCTACAGTGACAGTGGAATCCGACCATAATGCCCCGGCGGAAGAAACGCTGGAGAAGCGCCCTGCCCGCATCCGACAGTTACTGCTGCGGTTGAGGGACCAGCGCCCCTTGCTGACCGTCAGCTTCCGCGGCCGCTCCGATCAGTTCGGCAGCATGCTGCTGGGCGTGGACATAGAGCGTGGCGAACTCAGTTTCGACGAGCTCACCCCCACTGATGGCGATCGACTGGTTCGTCTCCAGCAGAGTTTTCAGGTCACGGGGCAGCTGGATGGCGCGGAAGTGCGTTTTCCGGTCCAGGTACGTCGTCGCGAGGAACAGGATGGCTTCATCACCTATATTGCGCCGATCCCGGATAGTCTGCGCTACCTTCAACGGCGCCGGGCCTTCCGGGTGGAAGTTCCTGCTCGCCCCGAATGCCCGGTGGTAATGAGTAATTCGGACGGGGACTGGTTCGAGGGCGTGTTGGTCGACGTGTCGATTTCCGGCATCGGTTTCCGTGTCAACAAACAGCTCGCCGATGGACTGGAGCGCGGTAACCGTTGTGACTGCCATATTGATTTTCCTGACGCCACGGTTGAAACCCGGGTCGAAATCCGTTTCAACGAGCCAGTGCGTGACAAACCCTTCAATCGCCTGGGGGCTCGATTCCTTCGCCTGGAGGCCAGTGACCGCCGTCAGATCGAGCGATTTGTCTTCCAGTTGCAACGCAGGCAGCTAAAAAACGAACTATAAGCCGATGTTTTGTCCAGAGGGGCTTGAGACTGCAATGGCCCTCCCGCCATAATTGGCGTCAATACCACCCGGTGAGCCCCACCCCGCCGACACAGGTTGATTTCATGGCAGAAACAAGCGCAGCAAGCAAGGGACCGGCTCCGCAGCTCTTCATTGCTCGGCAACCCATCTTCGACCAGAAGCAGCGGGTCTATGGCTATGAGATCCTGTTTCGGGACAGCCGCCGCAACATTGCCTCGGTATTCGACGGCGACCGGGCTACCTCTCAGGTAATCACCGATACCTTTCTGGAAATCGGTCTGGACAAACTGGTGGGCTCCAAATATGCCTTTTTCAACCTGACCCGCAACTTTCTCATCAACGACACGGATTTCCCGCTATCCAGCGCCCATGTGGGGCTTGAGATCCTGGAAACCGTGGAAGTGGATGACAAGCTGGTGAAATCGGTGGAGCGGCTGGTGGACCAGGGCTTCAAGATTGCCCTGGATGACTTCGAATACCGTGAAGAAGTGGTTCCGCTTCTGCCGCTCGCGCATCTGGTCAAGATCGACATACTCGATCGCAGCCGGGAACAGCTGGCCGAGGAAGTGAGCAAGGTCCGCCAGTACCCCGCCCGGCTCGTGGCAGAGCGGGTCGAGACCCAAGAGGCCTTTGACATGGCCGTGGAACTGGGCTTTGACTATTTCCAGGGCTATTTCCTGTGCGAACCCGAGCTGCTGGAGCGCAAGCGCCTGCCGGACAACAAACTCAGCATTCTCCGGGTTCTGGCCAAGCTACAGGACCCTGATGTGGGGCCCAAGGAACTGGAAGCCATCATCAAGCAGGACGTGGCCCTTTCCTACAAGCTGCTTCGCTGCGTCAATTCCGCCTATTACGGCGTCTCCCTCGAGATCAAGTCCATTCAGCATGCGATTGTCTACCTTGGCCTGCCGGCGGTGCGCAACTGGGTACGTCTGCTGGTCCTGGCCGGTCTGACCGATCGCCCCCCCGAACTGATTACCATTGCCCTGACCCGCGGCAAGATGTGCGAAATCCTGTCGGAGCATGCGCCCAATCTGAGCCGGGAGGTTGCCTTCACCGTGGGCCTGTTTTCCGTCCTGGATGCACTCCTGAACGCGCCCCTGGAAACGATTCTGGACTCGGTACCGCTATCCGAGGAGATTGACCGAGCGCTACTGCAGGGGAAAGGACCCTACGGCGTCCTGCTTGGTTTCGTGAAGGATTATGAACAGGGCAATTGGGACAATATCGAGGATGGCCCCTACCCTGCTGAAGCCGTCAAGCAAGCCTATATCGATGCACTGGACGCTGCCGGCAATATGATCACCTGAAGCGCGCGCGGCGAAATTCCCTCTCGTCGGGCAGGCCCGGCGATCAGGCGCACGATACCGACAGTACCCGCTCTGAACCGCCCATCCCCTGAGAATTACCGCCCGTTAATCACGGGATTGCCCCCTGCCCCCTCCCTTGACCACACTGTATATGTCAAATGTCGCTAGGCCTTCGTCGGAAGAGGGGTTCCCGAAATGCGAAAGATGGTCCTGCTCTGCAGTCTGCTGTTTGTTTTGCCACTGGCGGCCCCGGCCTGGGCGGCCTGCTCCTCCGGAGATTTTGGGGTGGAGAATTTTGAAATCGGCATCGACCAGTGTCGTGGCCGTAACTGCCCAAGGGTGATCATCAAGGGCGACCTGATCAATAACTGTGACGCCCCCGCGGCGGCCCGAATCGAGATTGAGGCCCTCGCCGGTAACGGCAACGTGGTCAATTCCGTGGATGGCTGGCCGGCGCGAACCAGCAATCTGGACCCAGGTGACCGGGTCTCCTTCGATTTCACCGGCATGATGACCTTCGAACGCAACATGGTGGACTTCTCGGTCAGCATTGTCGAAGTCCGCGAATGGTAATGCACAGACGGGCGTCAAGCCCGCACACCGTTGGCCTGCCTGATTGGACGCTGCACAAGGCGTGCGACAGCAGGCCACAAAATTAAGGGGACAGGTGAGCCGGGCATAGCGGCAGGACAGCCGTTTCCCTGAGTTCTGAAAGTAATTGGATTTTGCGAACAAGCGATTAAGGACGAGTCCACATGAATCACTCCCTCAAGTACCTGGCCCTGGCGGCCACGACAATGCTTTTCCTTGGTTTCGGAAACATGGCCTGGGCGGCCTGCACTTCTTCGGACTTCGACGTCCAGGATCTGGATATCTCGGTTGAGAACTGTTCCGGACGCAACTGCCCCCGGCTGGTGATGCGCGGGCAGCTAGTGAATAACTGCAGCGAGCCCGCCGGTGCCCGAGTGGAAATCGAAGCAAGAGCCGGCAACGGCAACCCCGTGGACAGCGTTGACGGCTGGCCGGCCCGGACCGAAAACCTGGGCCCCGGTGAATCGGCGGAATTTGATTTCACTGCCATGATGGAGTTCGAGCGCAATATGTCCGATTTCTCGGTTTCCATCATCGAGACCCGCACCTGGTAAATCACCAGTACCGGGACAATACCCGCAAATTAAAAAAGGCGCTTCTCCAAGGAGAAGCGCCTTTTTTAATTTGGTGGGTCGTGCTGGATTCGAACCAGCGACCAGCGGATTAAAAGTCCGATGCTCTACCAACTGAGCTAACGACCCGGAAAGCCCGCCATTATAGCGGCATTGCACACATGTTGGAAGCTCTGAGAGAGAGAAAACTTCCCTGCCACTCACTGTCGGTAGTGGGTGGGATCCCCGACCCCGGCTTCTTCAAAGCCCTGGCGGCGGAAACGGCAGGCGTCGCAGCGGCCACAGGCCCTGCCCGCCTCATCGGCCTGATAGCAACTCACGGTCAGGCCATAGTCCACACCGAGCGCCAGACCACGCCGAATAATCTCGGACTTGGGCAAATCGATCAGCGGGGTGCGAATACTCGGTCCCCGACCTTCCAGACCCTGGCGTGTCGCCACATCGGATAATGCCTGGAACCGCTCGATGAATGCCGGCCGACAATCAGGATAACCACTGTAATCCACCGCATTGACACCGATATAAATGGCAGCGGCTTCAATGACTTCGGCCAGGCCCATGGCAATGGAGAGGAAGACCGTGTTGCGGGCCGGTACATAGGTCACCGGGATCCCCTCACCCGGGGTCTCGGGCACCGCCAGACTGGCATCGGTCAACGCGGAGCCACCCAGGCTACCCAGGTCCAGCCCCACAGTCCGATGGCTGGCGGCCCCCAGGGACTCGGCTACACGCTCGGCCGCCTGCAATTCTGCATCATGGCGCTGGCCATAGCGGAAACTGATTGCATGACACTCGTAGCCCTCGTCCCTGGCCATGGCCAGCACGGTGGCTGAATCCAGGCCGCCCGAGAGGAGCACGACGGCCTTCGGCGTGTCGTCATTTGAAATCGGCATAATCTGGCTAGGCTCTGTCAGCGACCGGGGACGTCGCCCCAGAGGTACTTGTGCAATTGCAGCTGAAACCGCACCGGGAGGCGGTCTTCCAGTATCCATTCCGCCAGCTGGGCGGGCTTGAGACCCTGGTGCTCCGGCGAGAAAAGGACTTCGCAGCGATCCTGCAGTGACTCTCGCCGCAACAGGTCCCGGCTCCACTCATAGTCGGCCCGGTTGCAAATCACGAACTTGAGCTGATCAGTGGGGCGCAACTGGTCCAGATTCTCCCAACGATTCCGATCCACCTCACCGGAGCCGGGAGTCTTGATATCCATCACCCGAACAATGCGATCATCCAGGACACTGATGTCCATTGCGCCGCTGGTTTCCACCGAGACTTCCTGCCCGCCATCGGCAAGGGCGTGGATCAGCCGATCGGCGTTGAACTGGGCCAGGGGTTCGCCCCCGGTCACCGTGACATGGCGGGCCTGGTAGCTGGCGACCTCCCGGCAGATGTCGTCGATCTCTCGCCACTCTCCGCCATGGAAGGCATATTCGGTATCGCAGTATACGCAGCGCAGCGGGCAGCCGGTCAGACGCACGAAAACGGTGGGCAAGCCCACCGTTCGCGATTCTCCCTGAAGAGAATGGAATATCTCGGTAATGCGCACCCGGTTCACCCGCGACCCTGCAGAATCACGGGAAGACATCGGCTTGAGCGGAACCTCTACCGTCATGGAGCGCTCACTCAGCGGCCTTCATCGGCCATGCGATTGAGGCGGTTCCCCGCCAGACGGGCGGCCGAGGTATCCGGATGGGAGCGGCGGACTTCTTCAAGCATGTCCCGCGCCTGATCCCATTGCTCCAGCTCGTAATAGGCAAAACCCAGCTTCAGAGCGGCGTCCGCCTCCTTGTTGGAGCCCGGATAATCATCCAGGACACGCCGAAATTCTTCGCTGGCCTGCTCGAAATCCCGAGTGACGTAATGAACCTCTCCCAGCCAATAGCGGGCATTGGCGCCGAGATCGCTGTCGGCGTGGTCTGCCAGGAAGGCGTCAAAGGCCTCGCCGGCGGCGTCGTAGCGCCCCTCCCGGAGAAGCTCGAAGGCCGCCTGGTAGGCCTCGGCTGGATCCGCCGCGCCCCTTTCCTCACCGGCATCCAGTCCTGCCAGTTCGTCTTCCTGAAGGTCGGGTGTGCCCGTCGGTGCACCCCCGACTTCCAGGCGCCGAAGCCGCCGGTCCAGGTCCAGGTAGGTTTCCCGCTGGCGCTCCTGGATGCCCTCCTGCTGGTGTTGAAGCAGTTCCACATCACCACGCAGGCCGCGAAGTTCCGACTGGATTTCCTCCAGGCTGGCGGCAAGATCAATAAGGCTGTCACTGTCCACCAGGCGCTCGATCTGTGCGAGACGGTCTTCCAGTTGATCAAGCCGCTCGGCGGTTTCGTCGTCCTGGGCATCCAGGGCGGCACAGCCCGGCAGCAGTAGGATGCTGCCCAGGGCCAGTGGAATCAGGCTGTTTCGAAAAGACATTGGCATCACCGGATATAGTCGATTTCCACCCGACGGTTGGCGGCCCAGGCATCCTCATTGCTCTCCGGGATGGCCGGCCGCTCCTCACCGTAACTCACGGTCCGGATCTGGTCCTCGGATACCCCATGGAGCACGAGCATGCGCCGGACGGCCTGGGCCCGTCGGTCTCCCAAACCGATATTGTACTCTCGTGAGCCGCGTTCGTCCGTATGACCTTCCAGACGGACCCGCAGATCGGGCCTGTCACGCAGGTAGCGGGCGTGCTCCCGAACCAGTTCCCGGTACTCGGATTTGACCTCGTAACGGTCGAAATCGAAGTAGATGACCCGCTCGGACAGCGGGCTATCCGGGTCGTCCAGGGCCTGGAACTCGGCAAATTCATCATCCCGCAGACCATCGATCTCCGCCGATTCTCTTTCCTGAGCAGCGCGGCGGTCCGCCTCGTCGGCGGCCTCCTCATCGACGATCTCCTGAGTGCCGGCACAGGCGGCCAGGACCAGGGCCGCCGACAAGGCAGTGACAAGCTTCAAGGTGATACCTTCATTCCCGTTCATGGAACTACTCCCCTGCAATCAAATTTTTGAAAAGCCAGGCTGTCAGTTTCCTCGCAGCGCACCCCGGTCGACGGCATCCAGGCGTGGCGACCATGCCGGCTCGCGGACATTGCTTTCACCGCTGCCCAGACGCTGGCGTACCCGGCCGTCCGTGGACACGGCGGACAGGACGCCCTGCCCATTGCTGCGCGAGGCATAAATGATCATGGCGCCATTGGGGGCAAAACTGGGAGATTCATCACTGTTGCCTTCTCCCAGCACGGTCAGACCGCGACGTTCCATATCCTGGACTGCAATCCGAAACCCGGGTTGCGCACCGCGATGGATCATGGCCAGCCGTCGACCATCGGGTGAGACCATGGGGCGGGCATTATAGTTGCCATCAAAGGTCAAACGCCGTAACTGCCCACCATCCACCCCCACACTGTAAATCTGGGGCGCACCCCCACGGTCCGAGGTAAAGGCAAGACGGTCACCGTCCGGGAACCAGGCGGGTTCGGTATCAATCGCCCGGCTGCGGGTGACACGGGTGAATTCACCGCTCTCCAGATCGAGCACATGGATATCCGGCCCGCCATCTCCCACCGACAGGGTCATGGCCAGCCGTTTGCCATCCGGGGAGAAGGCCGGCGCACCATTGATGCCGTCCCGGGCGGAGACGGACTGACGCTGCCCGGTCCGCAACTCCTGCACGAAGATCTCGGAACGGCGGTTCTCGAAAGAGACATAGGCCAGGCGCTCGCCATCGGGAGACCAGGCCGGTGACATGATGGGATGGGAAGAACTCATGATCTGGCGAGGGTTCTCGCCGTCGGAATCCGCCACCACCAGATGAAAGCGCTCCCGGCCATTGCGCCGCTCGACCTGAACATAGGCCAGTCGGGTATTGAAGGCACCGGGGTCACCGGTCAGCCGCTCGTAGATCATGTCGCTGATCTGGTGGGCAGCCCGTCGCAGGCGGTCGGCCCTCGCCGGCAGACTGTAGCCCAGCACCTGTTCGCCGCGGTGGACATCGTAGACGCGGAAACGAATGTCCAGGCGATCACCGGACTGGCGCACCTCGCCCACGATCAGATTATCGGCCTCCGCTTCACGCCATTCACTGAAGGAAGGGCGGCCTTCGATGCCGGGACGGGCGGGCAGCTCGTCCCGGCTCAGGGGGCGAAAGCGACCACTGCGTTCCAGATTGGCGGCAATGATGGCGGCCACGTCCTGCCCCGCCTCGCCGTCTGCTTCCCAGGCAAAGGGCACCACGGCCACCGGCTCGGCCGCATCCACACCACTGGTGATATCCACCCGCAGCACCTCATCGGCCCAGACGGCCGGGGCGAACAGCCACAGAAGCAGAATCAGCCAGCCTGCCCGCCGATAGTGATTTGCTTGCTTCACTGTGCATCCCCTCTGAAGGTAAATACGATGGTCCTGGCGAAAGCCTCTTCTTCCGGTGGCGGTGGCAAGGGCGAGGAGCGAAACACGGCCGATTCAATGGACCGAACCACCGCGGCCGGTGCATTGCAGTCTCGCACCTGAACCTCCACTACCTCGCCGCCGGGAATCTGCTGGGCGACTACCTCGCAGGCCAGATCATCCGGCACCTCGCCGGGCCGAATCCAGTGGCGCTCCACATGGGCACGAATCTGGGCCGTATATTGGGCCCGCAGGCTCTGGATCCGCCGCTGCCGCTCGGCCTCGCGACGGGCCCGGGCCTCTTCCTCGGCCGCCCGCTGCATGGCTTCCTCAGCCTCCCGCCGGCGGCGCTCTTCCTCTTCCGCCTGACGCCGAGCTTCCTCCTCAGCCCGGCGGCGCTCTTCCTCTTCCGCCTGGCGACGGGCCTCCTCCTCTGCCCGTCGGCGCTCTTCCTCTTCCGCCTGGCGGCGGGCCTCTTCCTCTGCCCGCCGACGCTCCTCCGCTTCCGCCTGCCGTCGCGCTTCCGCCTCCTCGGCTTGACGGCGCTCTTCTTCCTGACGCCGCCGTTCCGCCTCGGCCGCTTCGCGTCGACGCTGCTCCTCGGCGGCGGCACGGGCCGCTTCTTCCTCGCGAGCCCGGCGCTCGGCTTCCTCTGCCGCGCGGCGCGCTGCCTCCTCGCGCTGGCGTTCGCGCTCGATCAGTTCCTGCCGCGCCGCATCCAGGCTTTCGGCATCGATACTGGTGGCCTGGATGATCTCCCCCGGTGCCTCGTCCGCCGCGTCCTCGATGGGGCGATCACGCTCGAGGCTGATCAGCAGGGTGCTTCCCAGCAGGACATGCAGGGTGGCCGAGATCACCAGAGGCCACTTCCAGTCTTCCTGTTGCCTTCGGCGATTCACGCGCCTTCAGCTCCCGCAGGCCTCGCGGGCGGCTCGGTAATCAGCCCCACCCCCGGCGCTCCGGCGGCCCTCAAACTCGTCATGGCTTCCATCACCCGCCCGTAGTCAACATTGCGGTCCCCTCGGACATAGACTGGACTATCGGGTCGTTCGTTCAGCGCCTCGCTCACAAGCGCCTGAAGCTCGTCCTCGCTGACCTGCCGGTCGTCCTGATCGCCGATGCTGAGAAAATACTGCCCGTCCCGGTCAACGGTCAGGGTAATGGGCCGGCTTTCCTGCAGCTGATCCGCATCAATGGGCTCGGCATCCAGGGCGGGCAGGTCCACATCCACCCCCTGAATCAGCAGGGGCGCGGTGACCATGAAGATGATCAGCAACACCAGCATCACATCGATATAGGGGACCACATTGATCTCCCCCATCATGCGACGTTTCTTGCGCTTGCCCGCTACCATTGCCTACTGCTCCGAATGCGCGTTGCGTTCCAGGATGCTGCAGAATTCCTCGACGAAGGTGTCGAAACGCACCTCCAACCGTTCCACCTTGTCGGCATAACGGTTATAGCCAATCACTGCGGGAATGGCGGCAAACAGCCCCATGGCGGTGGCAATCAGGGCTTCGGCAATACCCGGCGCGACCATGGACAGGGTGGCCTGCTGCACGGTCCCAAGGGCCCGAAAGGAATTCATGATCCCCCAGACGGTCCCGAACAGACCGATATAGGGACTGGTGGAACCCACCGTCGCCAGAAAGGCGAGATTGGCTTCCAGGCGGTCGATTTCCCGGATGTGGACAATCCGCATGCTGCGGCGGGCGCTTTCCACCACATCGTCGGCGCTTCTGCCCTTGCGCTTCTGACCGTCCACGAATTCCGCAAAACCCGATTCAAAAATGGCCTCCATACCCTGGGATTCTTCCGGCTGCTCCGCCAGCTCCCGATACAACTCACTGACGTCACCACCGGCCCAGAAATTCTGTTCGAAGCGCTCGGCCGCCTCCTCCGCCTCTCTCAGCATGCGATGCTTGCGAAACATCACTGCCCAGGAAGCCACCGAGGCCAGAACCAGAATCAGCATGACGAGCTGGACGAGCAGACTGGCTTCGGCGATCAATGCCAAAATGGACATGTCTTGTTCGGTCATGCGAACAGAATCCTCTGCATGGAATCGGGAAGGGGGCGCGGCCGGAAACGCTCGGCATCCAGACAGGCCACGGTAATGATGCCATCGGTGAGATGGGCCCCATCGGCGGGACGATAGACTTTCTGCTCAAAAATGATTCGGGAGCGACGCTGCTCGGTCACCGCCGCGGTGACGTGGAGCAGGTCATTGAAACGGGCCGGGGCACGGTAACGCACCTCGGCAGCGGCAACCGCAAAGAGCACGCCGTCGTCGCGGATCAGCTCGTCCTGCTCGAAGCCAAGCTGACGCAGCCACTCGGTGCGCGCGCGCTCCATGAAACGCAGATAATTGGCGTAATAGACAACGCCACCCACATCGGTGTCTTCGTAATAGACCCGCACGGGCCACTCGAATAGATCAGACAATGTCCTTCCCCGACATCACGAATTGCACCTGAATGGACTCCAGGCCCGACATCCCCCAGACACTCTGACTCAATCGAACAGGCCCGGTTCCCCTTCCCCAGGCCGGTACCCCGGCGGTTTCATGCCGAAATGCAACCAGGCCGAGGAAGTGGCCACGCGGCCACGGGCAGTGCGTTTCATGAAGCCCTGCTGGATCAGGTAGGGCTCGATGACATCCTCGATGGTGCCGCGCTCCTCACCGATGGCGGCTGCCAGGCTGTCCACCCCTACGGGGCCGCCATCAAACTTCTCAATGATGGCGAGCATCAACTTGCGATCCATCAGATCAAAACCATTGGGATCCACCTTGAGCATGTCCATGGCCTGGTTTGCCACCGTCTCGGTAACCGTGCCACTGGCACGCACCTCGGCATAATCCCTGACCCGCCGCAGCAATCGATTGGCAACCCGTGGCGTACCACGAGACCGCCGGGCGATCTGACGGGCCCCGGCCTCCTCCACCGGCAGATTGAGGATATCCGCCGAGCGATTGACGATGAAGGCGAGATCCGCCTCGTCATAGAACTCCAGGCGCTGGACAATCCCGAACCGGGCCCGCAGGGGCGAGGTCAAGAGGCCGGCACGGGTAGTGGCTCCCACCAGGGTAAAGGGGGGCAGATCCAGTTTGATGGAACGCGCCGCCGGCCCCTCACCGATCACGATATCCAGCTGAAAGTCTTCCATGGCCGGATACAGCACTTCTTCCACCACCGGACTCAGGCGGTGGATCTCATCCACGAACAGCACGTCCCCCGGCTCGAGATTGGTCAGAATGGCGGCCAGGTCGCCGGGGCGTTCCAGCACCGGCCCCGAGGTCTGGCGCAGATTGGCTTCCAGTTCCTCGGCAATGATGTGGGCCAGGGTGGTCTTGCCCAGGCCGGGGGGACCGAATATCAGCGTGTGATCCAGGGCTTCGCCCCGCTTGCGCGCCGCCTCGATGAAGATTTCCATTTGCTCACGGACTTCCGGCTGGCCGCGATAGTCGGCCAACCGACGGGGACGAATGGCACGATCAAAGCGCTCGTCCTCGCCCCGGTTCTCGGCACTGATCAGGCGGTCCTGCTCACTCATGGCTTATCCTCTCCCCAGGCCTCTGAGGGCCTGGCGGATGATTTCCTCGCTGTTGAGGTCCTTGTGGTCCACGCCGGCGACCATGCGGGAGGCCTCCCGGGGCTTGTACCCCAGGGCAACCAGGGCGTCAAAGGCCTCATCGGCCGGACTGGCCGGCTGCGCACTGTCCCCGGCGGGCAATCGCGCACCATCCTGTTCGGGGATATCCAGGCGATCGCGCATTTCCACCACCAGGCGCTCGGCGGTTTTCTTGCCGATCCCGGGCAGCTTGGTCAGTCGAGCCGTGTCCCGGTCGCGAACACAGGCGGCGAACTCCCCTGCTGAAATGCCGGAAAGCACGCCCAGGGCCATCTTGGCCCCGACACCGGTGACCTTGATCAGGCTTCGAAAAAGCCGCCGCTCGCCGGCGGTGAGAAAGCCGTAGAGCACATGGGCATCGTCACGGACCACAAGATGAGTGAGAAGCTGCACCTCGCTGCCGGTCTCCGGCAGGTTGTAGAAGGTGGACATGGGCGCTTCCACCTCGTAACCGACGCCAGCAACATCGATCAGCAATTGAGGTGGCTGCTTCATCGCCAGACGGCCGCGCAGGAAGCCAATCATCGCCGCCACCCCCTCCGCCGGGTGGGCACGGCCTGGCGGGCCATGGCCACGGCCGAGGCGGCGGTGTGGGCGTGACAGATGGCCACCGCCAGGGCGTCGGCCTGATCGGACTGCAGAGGCTCGCGAATCGTCAAAAGCATAGCCACCATGTGCTGCACCTGCTCCTTTGCCGCTCGACCGCCACCCACCACGGCCTGCTTGATTTCACTGGGCGAGTACTCGTGGACCGGCAGGGCCGCCTGCAGGGCGCCACAAATGGCCGCCCCACGGGCCTGTCCCAGCTTGACGGCGGCATCCGGGTTGCGGGCCACGAAGACCTTTTCCACCGCCACCTCGCTGGGCTCATACTCCTCGACCACCGCGCTGATCCCCTCGAAGATCCGCCGCAGACGATCGGCGAAAGCCCCGCCACGGGCATCAATTCGGCCACTATGCACGTGGGCGAGGCGGTTGCCTTCCGCATCAACGATGCCGTAGCCGGTGCTCACCGAGCCGGGGTCGATTCCGAGAATGCGTCGTTTTTCTGTGGTCCTGCTCAAGACGAGCCAGCTCAGCCGGCTTCTTCTTCCCGGAACAGCTCGTCCGGGAAGTCGGCATTGGAGTAGACCGTCTGGACATCATCCAGGTCTTCAAGCCGGTCCAGCAGCTTGAGCACCTTCTCGCCCTCGTCCACCGAGAGGCTGATGGTGGTGGCCGGCCGCATGGTCACTTCGGCCTGTTCCGGCTTCAGCTCCTGGGAAACCATGGCTTCCCTGACCGCCTCATAATCCTCGGGCGTGGTCACCAGCTCGATGCTGCCATCCTCATTGTTGATGATGTCCTCGGCACCGGCCTCCAATGCAGCTTCCATGACCCGGTCTTCCCCCGTGCCCGGCGGATAGCTCAGTACGCCCTGCTTACTGAACAGGTAGGCCACCGAGCCATCCTCGCCCAGATTGCCGCCATGCTTGGAGAAAGCGTGGCGGACCTCGGAGACGGTCCGGTTGCGGTTGTCGGTCATGCAATCAACCATGATTGCCACACCGCCGGGGGCGTAGCCTTCATAGCGGATTTCTTCCAGGTCGTCGCCACCATCCTCGCCAGTCCCCTTGGCGATGGCCTTCTCGATCTTGTCCTTGGGCATATTGCTGGACAGGGCCTTGTCGATGGCCAGGCGCAGGCGTGGATTGGCAGCCGGGTCGCCTCCCTCGCGGGCGGCAACCGATATTTCACGAATCAGGCGGGTGAAGATCTTTGCCCGCTTGGCGTCCTGGGCGCCCTTGCGGTGCTTGATGTTCGACCATTTGCTGTGACCAGCCATAAAACTCCCCGTAAAAGATCAGAAATTCAGGCGCATCCCCAAGTGCAGGCCGGATTCAAAGGTGGCCGAGCCACCACCGAAATCCGGGCGCACACGACGATAGCCCAGGTAGATATTGGCCTGGCGAAGCACCTGGTATTCGCCGCGCAGGGCCCACTGGCTATGGCGCTCCAGGTCACCACCGGAGACGATGGAAGGCGCCACATAAAGCTCGCCACCCAGGCCCAGACGATTCATGTTGGGGATGGTCCAGCGGAAATAGCCACCCACCGCCAGGGCAACCCCGTCAGGGCCGGGGGTGTCGATGGCGATAATACGGCCACCCAAGCCGGTATCCAGGCGGCCGCCGGCCGGGTTGGCATTATCCACCAGGTGCAGGCCGAGACCGAGCAGATCGCCGTTATCCTGTTCATGCAGCCAGCTGACCTGGGTCTCCAGCAGGGCCTCGCCCCCGGTCTGCTTGTGCCAGGCCAGCTTGAATTCGGCGGCATCGTCGCTCAGATTCAGATCAAGGGTAAAGGCGCTGGCCTGACCCGCCGCCAGGGCCAGAGCCAGGAACAAGATGTAGCTCAATCGCTTGGGCATGCCGTTTTTCTCCGTGATTTGGCTTGGGAACCTTCTTGGCTATATTGATCCAACACAGACCGAAGGTTTCCTGATTGGACCGCCTTTGGCGCCGCCTGGCACCAAGCGCGTATGATAACGGTTTTGAAGGGATATGGCAGCGACAGCACCAGGAGCAAAGCGTGGCATGAAACCACAAGCCCCCAGTCGGGCGGAACAGCAGCCGTCCCTGCTTCAGGCCAGGTCCCCTCACGGGGAGGCAGAGCGCGATCAGGCCGCCGCCCTGCTGGACCCGCTGGACCCGTCGGCGACCGCCCGCTCCCGGGGCGTTGCCGCCATTGTCGCCGATCTGGGGATGGATCCGGCCCTGGAGGGCGCGGCGCTCCTTTTCCCGGCCGTGGAAGCCGGGCAACTGTCCCTGGAAGAACTTCGTGCGTCCTTCTCCACCGATGTGATCACACTGGTGGAGGACATGCAGCGTATTCCCCGCTTCAGCGATCTGGGCCGGGCCGAACCCGGCCAGCTACTGTCCCGCACTCAGTCCGAGGCCCTGCGCCAGATGCTGCTGGCCATGGCCCGGGATATTCGGGTGGTGGTGCTGCGCCTGGCCGATCAGCTTTACACCATGCGCAGCCTGCGCCACGCCGGCCGCGAGGAACAGAAGGCTGAAGCCATTGCCACGCGCGAGCTTTACGCGCCGCTCGCCAACCGGCTTGGGATCTGGCAACTGAAATGGGAGCTGGAAGACCTGGCCCTGCGTTTTCTGGAACCCAACAGCTACCACCGAATCGCCCGCGCTCTGCGGGAAACCCGCCGTGACCGGGAAGCCTATATCGACCGTGTTGTCGCCCGCATTCAGGAGGAAATGCGGGCGGCCGGGATTCGAGCGGATGTCTACGGACGCCCCAAGCACATCTTCAGTATATGGAAGAAGATGCAACGCAAGGGGCTTGCCTTCGAAAATCTCTTCGACGTGCGGGCGGTGCGCATCCTGGTCGACACGGTCCCTCAATGCTATGCCGCCCTGGGTGTGATCCATGGCCTCTGGCACCACATACCCCATGAGTTCGACGATTACATTGCCAATCCCAAGGAAAACAACTACCAGTCCTTGCATACGGCGGTATTCGGGCCGGAGGACAAACCGGTCGAGGTCCAGATCCGCACCTGGGAGATGCATCGGCATGCAGAGTTGGGTGTGGCCGCCCACTGGCGCTACAAGGAAGGGGGTGGGAGCAAGGACCCGGCCCTGGAAGAGCGCATTGCCTGGTTGCGCCATTTGCTGGAACCGGGTGAGCCCGATGATGGCGACGACGAATTACTGGATCGCTTCAAGTCCGAGGTGTTCGAAGACCGCATCTACACCCTCACTCCGGACGGCGACATCATCGATCTCCCCGCCCACTCTACTCCCTTGGACTTCGCCTATCGGGTTCACACCCAGGTGGGACATCGTTGCCGAGGTGCCAAGATCAATGGCCGCATCGTCAGCCTCAACCACGAACTGAAAAACGGCGACAGAGTGGAAATCCTCACCGGCAAGAATGCCCGGCCCAGTCGGGACTGGCTGGTTCCCCAGCTGGGCTTTGTGGCCAGCAACCGAGCAAGGGCCAAGATACGCCACTGGTTCCGGACCCAGAACCAGGAGAGCCATCTGGAACAGGGGCGCCAGGTGGTGGAGCGGGAAGCCGCCAGGCTCGGTCTGACGACACCGGCCTGGGAAGAACTGGCAAATGAGTTCAAGCTTCAGACGGGCGATGAGTTCCTCAAGGCCGTTGGTCGCGGCGACATTACTGGCGATCAGGTAGGCCAACGTCTCGGGCGACGCCTTGAGCGTGAACGACCCACGCAAGATCAGGTCAAGACGCGGCCGAGCAAGGCATCCCAGGGCGGCGTGCGGGTTCGCGGTATCGGCGACCTGGCCACCACCATGGCCCGCTGCTGCAGCCCGGTGCCGGGTGACCCCATCGTCGGTTTCATTACCCGTGGACGCGGCGTGAGTATTCACCGACAGGACTGTGGCAATATGCTACGCCTTGCTGATGATCAGCAGGAACGACTGATAGAGGTCGACTGGGATCAGGGCGAAGGTCAGGGATATGCCACCGAATTGCTGGTGGAAGCCTGGGATCGGCAGGGCCTGCTGCGTGATATAACCACTCTACTGGGCAATGATGGGGTCAACATCACCCATGTTTCCACCCGCACGGATCCGGCTAATAACATTGCCCAGATTCAGCTCACCGTGGAACTGGCCAACCTGGATCAACTGAGCCAGACACTACAACGCCTCGTACAGTTACCGAACATCACCGAGGCAAGACGGGTCAGCCAATAAAGCGCAGAAAAGGTAATACCATGCTTTCAGGAAAGGATATTGCAACCAGAACCCTAATTCCGGCCATTCCACTGCTCACTGCAGTGGCCATCGTCCTTTGCCTGCAGGGGGCAGCGGAGGATCACCCGGTACCGCAGAGACCTGAGCTGCGCAGCATAAGCGTGGACTCACCCCAGGCGCTGGATCAGGCACTGCAGGAATACGGCTTTCAATGGCCGCCGGAGCAAAGAGTCCCGGCCGTGGCAGTGGAAAGCTTTCCGACCGGCATGGCGGAGCAGGAGGTTAACCTTCGCAAGTCTCTGTTCTTCCGAAGCCTCCTGCCACTGATTCTGGCGGAGAACGAAAAAATTCTTGCCAAGCGTGAAGAGTTGACATCCATACACGAGAAACTGGAGCGAGACTCGGACGCCGAGCTAAGCGACGAAGAAAGAACATTGGTTGACCACCTGCAGCAGCGCTTTCGCGTCGAGGGGGATATCCGGGACATCGCTGTTCGTGACAAGCTCTTCCGTCGCATTGATGTCATTCCGCCCTCCCTGGCGCTGTCACAGGCGGCCAATGAAAGTGGCTGGGGCACCTCTCGCTTCACCCGGGAGGCCAATAATCTGTTCGGGGAATGGACCTGGAACGAAGAGGTCGGTCTGGTGCCCCAGCAGCGCCGGGAAGGGGCTACTCATTTCGTGCGGGTGTTCCCGGACCTCCACGCCTCGGTTCGCTCCTATATCCACAATCTCAACATAGGACACGCCTATACGCTGCTCCGCCAGCTGCGAGCGGAGGCACGGCAAGCCGGTCGCACGGCAACCGGAATGGAACTCGCTCAAGGACTGGAGCGCTATTCCGAGCGAGGGCAGGACTACATACGCGAAGTGAGGTCCATGATCCTGCAGAACGACCTGCATGAATTGCCGGAAGAGCTTGAACTGGTCAGTGAGCCCTGATCAAGCGGGCCCGGGCAATGTCCACGAGGGCATTGCCCGGACCCTGGCTGTCGCAATCTCAACGCCGCCCACGGACCCATTGGAAGCTATACCAATGGAAGCCCCCCTCACGTGCCGGGGCGGTGCAGTTATAGCGACTGCGCCCCTCAGCCAGGGGCGCATCCGCCTGCACCGAGAGAATGCGAGGGCTGTCTGAAACCCATTCCATCTCCACCCCCCGACCAGAGGCAAAGCAGTTAATGCGGTCCAGGGCAATCTCGGTCTCCGCAAACTCCAATCTCAGTTGTGGTGGATTCTGCTCATCAATGGCGGTGGGGTCATCCGGCGTAATGGAGACGACCGGCAGTGGTCGGGTATTCACCCGCAGCCGGAAATCGTCTGGGTCGGCATAGTTCTCGGCCATGGCGAATCGTGGCAGCGCCAGCTTGTCTGAATAATGCCCCACCGGCCCGGAATGCTGACCAAAGGCCACATAGCCCATTTCCTCCACCAGCTCCTGCAGTGCCCGGTCGTACTCGCCGTAAGGATAGGCATGCAATTTGGGATCATCAGGCACATGCCCTGAAAGCTCTTCCTGAAGCCGTCTTTCCGCCTTCTCAATATCGGCTTTCACTCGGGCCCGCCAATCTTCCTCGCTCTCTCCATCACGGCGTGCCACCAGGTAATCATGGGTGGCGGAATGATTGGCAAAACGAGCCTCACTATTCTCGGCCATTTCCCGCATCTGGTCCCAACTCATGTAACTGCCGCCAGAATCGGCACCGTCGCTGTTGACGAACACGGTGTACGGCCACCCCCTCTCCTTGAACAAGGGATAGGCTTCCTCGTAAATCGAGCGATAGGCGTCGTCAATGGTGATGGCCACCGTCCGCGGCGGGAATGTCTTGCCGTCACGCAGATAGCGCACAACCCGCTCCACTGGCCAAATATTGAACTCCTCTTCTTCCAGGTATTTCAGGTGCTGCTTGAATTGCTCCATCCGAACACTGGTTGAGGGATAGCGGTCCTCACCGAAACGGTGATACATCAGAACAACCGCACCGCTTTCATCACCTGACGCGTCTGTTGCGCTGGGCTCTACGGCCTGATCCACCGCCTCCTGCTCCTGCTTCTCTGCGCCACTTCCACTCTCGGAACAAGCAATAGTTACAGACAAAGCGGCAACAAGCACAGCCAGCCAACTCATGCGAAACAATGACATTTACCTACCCCCATGGATACGAATGTGGTCTTGCCAGGATTCCCGAGCACTTGTCTTCTACAAGAGCGACGGCACTCAAGTAAGTTCCGCTGCCCACAAAAAAGGGCGCCGGAAGCGCCCTTTTTTGTGCAGTCAAGCATACGCTATTCAGCGATTGACGCCGTGCAGCGCTTTTCCATCCACCGCCAGGGCGGCTTCGTGGATGACTTCCCCCAGGGCCGGGTGGGCGTGAATGGTGAGCTGGATATCCTCGGCACTGGCTCGGAACTCCATTGCCAGCACAGCTTCGGCAATCAGCTCGGAAGCCATGGGACCAACGATGTGAACCCCCAGCACCTCATCACTGTCCTTGTGGGCAAGCATCTTGACCATGCCGGCGGCCTGATTCATGGCCTGAGCACGGCCATTGGCGGCAAAGCCGAAGCTGCCCACCTTGTACGGCACCTTCTCGGCCTTGAGCTCCTCTTCGGTCTTTCCAACCCACGCCACTTCCGGCGCGGTGTAGATGATCGAGGGGATACACTCGTGGCTCATCTCGGCCGTCTTGCCGGCGATCAGGTCGGCCACCACCACCCCTTCTTCGGAGGCCTTGTGAGCCAGCATGGGCCCCGGCGCGCAGTCGCCCACGGCCCAGACATTCTTCACTGAGGTCCGGTTCTGCTTGTCTACCTTGACGAAACCCCGGTCATCGGTATCCACCTTCACGTCGTCACCGAACAAGCCGTCGGTGTAGGGGCGGCGGCCCACCGAAATCAGCAGTTTATCGAAGGTGGCTTCGTGCTTGCCGCTCTTGTCCTCGTAAACCACCTTGACGTCATTCTTGCCAGCCTTGGCTTCGACCAGCTTGGCACCCAGCTTGATATCCAGGCCCTGCTTCTTGAACTGGCGCTGGGCGTCCTTGGCGATCTGCTGGTCAGCCATGAACAGGAACTTGTCCTGAGCCTCGATCATGGTGACTTCCGAACCCAGACGGCTCCAGACACTGCCCAACTCAAGACCAATCACGCCGGCACCGATGACACCCAGGCGCTTGGGCACCTGTTCAAACTCCAGGGCATCCCAGGAGTCCACGATGCGCTTGCCATCGAATTTGGCAAAAGGCAACTCCACAGGCGTTGACCCCGTGGCCAGGATCACATGCTTGGCTTCCAGGGTTTCCTTCTTGCCTCCCCCATGGGCGGTGACCTCAACCTTGTTGCCCTTGAGGAGCTTGCCGGTTCCGGCAATGCCATCCACCTTGTTCGCCTTGAACAGTTGAGCAATGCCGCCGGTGAACTGCTTCACGATCCCAGCCTTGCGCTTCAGCATCGCATCCAAGTCCAACTCCGGCTTGGAGAGTTTGATCCCGTGCTCGGAGAACTCATGACCCGCACGGTGATACAGCTCTGAAGACTCCAGCACCGCCTTGGAGGGGATACAACCGGCATTGAGGCAGGTCCCACCGAAGGCGTGGGAACCATCCCGGTTCTCCCAGTTATCCACGCAGGCAGTCTTGAGTCCGTTCTGAGCGGCGCGAATCGCTGCCACATAGCCACCCGGGCCACCACCAATCACCACAACATCATAGGACTTGCTCATTGAAAATCCCCTGAGAAAGTTTTAAAGAATTCGAAGGCTGCAAGAAAAGCCCCGGCCCAGACGGGCCGGGACCTGATCCTTGATTCAGACCTGGAGCATCAGACGAGCCGGATCTTCCAGGCTCTCCTTGATGGACACCAGGAACTGGACCGCATCCTTGCCATCAATGATGCGGTGGTCATAGGTCAAGGCAATGTACATCATGGAACGGGCCTTGATCTCACCATCCACCACCATGGGCCGCTCCTGGATCTTGTGCATGCCCAGGATGGCACTCTGGGGCGGATTGATAATGGGCGTGGAGATCAGCGAGCCGAATACACCACCATTGGTGATGGTGAAGGTGCCGCCCTGCAAATCGTCCATTCCCAGACCGCCTTTGCGGGCCTTCTGGGCATAGGCGGCAATATCGCCTTCAATCTGCGCAAAGCCTTTCTGGTCACAGTCACGCACCACCGGAACCACCAGCCCCTTGTCACTGGATACGGCAATACCGATATCCCAGTAGTCATGGTAGATGACATCCTTGCCTTCCACGGAAGCATTGATAATGGGGTGCTTCTTGAGCGCCTCGACAGCCGCCTTGACGAAAAAGGACATGAAACCAAGGCGTACGCCATGCTCCTTCTCGAAGCTTTCCTTGTAACGCTTGCGAAGGGCCATGACTTCGGTCAGGTCCACCTCATTGAATGAGGTGAGCATGGCGGCATTTGACTGTGACTCCACCATCCGCTCGGCAATACGGGCACGCATGCGGCTCATGGGAACCCGCCGGTCTTCCCGGGCGCCGCTGATCACCCCTTGAGGACCGGCAGGCTTCTCGCTGGCTTCAGCAGCGGGCTTCTTGTCGGCCTTCTTGTCGCCACCCTGTTCGATATAGGCCATGACGTCCGCCTTGGTAAGGCGACCACCCTTGCCGCTGCCTTCAATATCAGACGGTTCCAGGTCATGCTCTTCCACCAACCGGCGCACGGAGGGAGACAGTCGATCAGCAGCGGACTTATCCTCATCACCCCCGCTCTTGGCGGCCTTCTCGGCCTTGTCGTCACCCGTATCCTTGGCCTCTTCCTTGCTGGCACCCGCCGCGGCTTCGGCACCTTCTTCTACTATGGCAATCACGTCCCCACTGGTGACAGTGCCTTCCTCGACCTTGATTTCCTTAAGCACACCGTCGGCCGGTGCGGGAACTTCCAGCACCACCTTGTCGGTTTCCAGGTCGGCCAGGTTTTCGTCACGCTTGATGGCATCGCCTGCCTGCTTGTGCCAGGCAACCAGCGTGGCGTCGGAAACGGATTCCGGTAGTTGGGGTACTTTTACTTCAGTGCTCATGCTTTCTCCGAGGTTTTCTTATTACTGGATTTCTTGCCCGTGTTCTTGGCGCCCGTCTTCTTGCCGGCAGCCTTCTTCTTTCCAGCCTTCTTCTTGCCGCCGCCCGAAGCGGTGGTGCCACCGGCAGACAGAGCAGACTCGATCACGGCCTTCTGCTGCTTAACGTGCAGCTTGAAATAACCGGCCGCGGTGGAAGCCGCCGTGGCACGGCCCACATAACGCAGACTATGCTCTTCGGTGAGCGGCGCCTGCAAGCGATGACGGATGTTGTACCAGGCACCCTGATTCTTCGGCTCTTCCTGACACCAGACGATTTCACGGGCGTTGGGATAGGTCTTGATTGCTTCCCGATAAGCTTTCTGCGGGAAGGGGTAGAGCTGTTCCAGACGAATCAGGGCGACATCATCGATCTCGTCGCGGCGTCTGGCCTCCAGCAGATCGTAGTAGACCTTGCCGGAGCAGAAGACAATCCGCCGAACCTTGTCGCGATCCAGCTCATCCACTTCCGGAATTACGGTGTGGAAGCGGCCCTTCTCCAGGTCACTGAGTGGCGAGGTGGACAGCTTGTGTCGAAGCAGGCTCTTGGGGGTCAGCACAATCAACGGTTTACGGAACTTGCGCACCATCTGCCGGCGCAGCATGTGGAACATCTGTGCGGGCGTGGACGGGACGCAGACCTGCATGTTGTGCTGGCCACAAAGCTGCAGATAACGCTCAAGGCGGGCGGAGGAATGCTCGGGCCCCTGCCCTTCATAACCATGAGGCAGGAACAGGGTCAGGCCGCAATAACGGCCCCACTTGGCTTCACCGGAGCTGAGGAACTGATCAATGATGACCTGCGCACCATTGGCAAAGTCACCGAATTGGGCTTCCCAAATGACCAGCGTGTCCGGGTTGGTGGTGGAATAACCGTACTCAAAACCCACCACCCCCTGCTCGGAAAGCAGGGAGTCATAGACATAGAAGGGTTGCTGATCGTCACTCAGGTGCTGAAGCGGAATGAACTCGGCATTGTCTTCCTGGTTGTAGACCCGCGCATGGCGGTGGAAGAAAGTGCCGCGGCCACTGTCCTGGCCGGCGATGCGAACCGAATAACCTTCGGTGAGCAGGCTGGCATGGGCCATGGTCTCGGCAAAACCCCAATCCATGGGTATCTTGCTCTGCCCCATTTTCTTGCGGTCATCGATGATCCGCTGGACCCGGCTGTGCAACTTGTAATCATCGGGAACCGTGGTGATTCCCTCCACCAGTTGCTGAACTCGATCCCCGTCGATAGTGGTATCCACCGGCTCATCCCAGTCTTTCAGGTTGAACTCGCTCCAATCGACGGTGTACTCATTGCCGATCATGCCCTGGCTCTTGGGCGCCACCATGCGGCCGGCATCCAGGTCGTCGCGATATTCATCCAGCAGTTTCTGAGGATCTTCCTCACTCACCACACCGGCCTCAACCAGGTTCTCGGCATAGATCTCCCGGGCCGTGGGATGGGAGCGGATCACCGAGTACATACCAGGCTGGGTCACTGCCGGCTCATCTGCCTCGTTATGACCATGGCGGCGATAGCAGATCAGATCGATCATCACGTCCTTGTGGAAGCGCTGCCGATAGGCCAGGGCCAGGCGGGTGGCAAAAATGACCGCCTCCGGGTGATCCGCGTTGACGTGAAGAATCGGCGTCTCGATCATCTTGGCCACATCAGTGGCATAGGGCGTGGAACGGGCATCGCGGGGATTACTGGTGGTAAAGCCCACCTGGTTGTTGACGGTAATGTGCACGGTGCCGCCAGTGTAGAAGCCCCGGGTCTGGGACATCTGCAGGGTTTCCTGAACGATACCCTGACCCGCAAAGGAAGCATCACCGTGGATCAGAACCGGCATGACGGTCTTGCCGTCCTTGTCACCACGGCGGTCCTGGCGGGCACGAACCGAGCCCTCGACCACCGGATTCACGAACTCCAGGTGGGAAGGGTTGAATGCCAGGGCCACGTGGACATTGCCACCGGGTGTCTCCAGATCCGAGGAGAAGCCCATGTGATACTTCACGTCGCCGGAGCGGTCTTCCATATCATCGTCATAGATGCCCTCGAACTCGGAAAACAATTCCTCCGGGCTCTTGCCAAGGACATTGATGAGCACGTTGATACGACCGCGGTGCGCCATGCCCACGACGATTTCATCCAGACCGTCCTTGCCCCCCTGCTGGATCAGGTCATCCAGGAGCGGGATCATGGTCTCGCCGCCTTCCAGAGAGAATCGCTTCTGGCCGACGTACTTCTTGTGCAGGTAGCGCTCGATGCCTTCGGCACCGGTGAGCTGGCGCAGTAGCAGCCGTTTTTCGTCATCATCCAGCAGGGCATCCACCTGGCGGCGCTCAAACTGCTCCTGCAGCCAACGCCGTTCCTCCGGATCGGTGACGTGCATGTACTCGAAACCAATGGGCCCCGTGTACAGGCGCTCGAGCTGGGCAATGATATCCCGCAGCTTCATGAAGTCCTTGGCGAACAGGCCCATGGTGGAGAATTCAGTGTCCATGTCCGAATCGGACAGCCCGTGAAAGGCCGGCTGCAATTCGTCCAGTTCCGGCTTCTCCCGCAGGCCCAGGGGATCAATGTCAGCCACCCGGTGCCCACGGCCACGATAGGCCTGGATCATCCTGGCGACACCGGCCTGTTTTTCTGCCAGCCTGGGATCAAAGCCGGAACTGCCGGCAGCCGCCACGCGGGGAGCACGGGCTCGCTCGGCCATTTCATCGACAATGGGCCCATGGGCGACATCGGCGCCACTGCCGCCCTGGCCATCCAGGAAGCCGCGGAAGTAATTCCGCCATTCATCCGGCACTTCGCCGGGATCTTCCAGGTATTTTTCGTAAATTTCGAGAATAAAGGGTGCATTTGCACCAAAAAGGTGCGAAGTCGCGTACTTCTGCTCGAGAGTTTCACTCATCGGTATCAGTCACCAACTCGGTTGGAGAGGCTTGAGAACGGGCGACGGATAGAGGATCCGTGCCGGAAAGGGGATTGCTGCGGGCATGGGCGACAACCGGGCCATAAGGACCCGTCCGGTAAGTAGCCGGGAAGCGTGGTGGACCGCATCCTGGGTGCCGCTCCAAGTGAATTCGCAACGGCGGTATAGTGTATCGGATTCGGCGCCGGGAAGAAACCGCTGGGCGGGCAAAATGTCAGCGGGAATCCGTATTTGCGCGGTGGTTTCGGGCAGTAAGGCGGGAATGCGAATGCTGCCATCGAGGCTGGCCGGGAGCCCCTACCGGAACACGCGGGCCAAGCCCTGTAAAGAAAAATGGCGCCCCGGGCAGGAGTCGACAAATTGCCGGGAGCCATTTGACATTCACGGGCGGAGCCCGTGAACCCGGAGGGCGACGCACAGGGAAGTGCGTCGTGCCTCCTGCGCGCAGGTTCGCACGCCTGCGGTCCCAGAGCGTCAGTTGCAGCCGGGACGGTTTGAAGGCCGGTCGTTGGGAAAATGGCGCCCCGGGCAGGAGTCGAACCTGCGACCTGCCGCTTAGGAGGCGGCTGCTCTATCCTGCTGAGCTACCGGGGCTTTCGGTCTGGCGATGGGGCGGGACCATTCTACGGATTTCTCTTTGTCTGGGCCACTGGCTCGTTATCTGTCGGGCTCGATTGGGGATAGTGCCCTTCGATGACGAGGGACGCTTTTGATCGCGAATAAATTCACTCCCACGGTGCCACTAGCGTATGCCGAAGCCGCCGTAGGAGCGGATTCATCCGCGATTTCAGCCCCTGAATCGAAGGCAATCTGCCCATCACTTTGAATGCGCCAACAGCAAGCACGGCCCAGGTGCCCCCCCCATTTCAGGCACAAAAAAACCGGGCATCGCCCGGTTTTTAGATATTGGTGGAGCCGAGGGGAGTCGAACCCCTGACCTCAGCAGTGCGATTGCTGCGCTCTCCCAACTGAGCTACGGCCCCGATTTGCGCGGAATTCTATCACCGGCGCCCCACTCAGTCATCCTTTTCAGCCGCACGGCTTTCCCGGTCGGGCTCGGAGAAATCCAGTTCCAGCATCCGATAGGGTGCGTCCGAAAGCCCCAGGGAGAGATAGGTTTCAATGGCCTTGCGGTTCTCCGGCTCCACATAAAGACGCAGACCGGTGCACCCCGGATCCTCCAGGGCCATGGCTTCCACATGATGGTACAGGGCACGAAAGACGCCACTGCGACGATGGCTCTCCCTGACGTAGACACTCTGAATCCACCAGAAAAACCCGTTCCGCCAATCACTCCACTCATAAGTGAGCCCGATCTGGCCCACGACCTGCCCCGCCTGCCCGGCCAGGAAATAGCAGCCCCGGCCCGGATCAGCCAGCACAGCGCGAACCCCGGACTGGACCAGAGCGGCATCCAGCTCCAGCCCCTCCGATTCCATGGCCAGGGCACGATTGAATTCGGCGATCACGGCCTCATCAGCCGGTTTGGCACGACGAACCTGGATTGCATCATCGGACATCACACCTGCTCCTTGACGGCATCTTCTGCCTCCACCCACCGCTGCACCGTTTCCGGCATCTCAGGCGCCGGATGCGCCCGCCCCGTCACCTTCTCAAAGATATCAGATGGTGGCACATGACCACCCGAGACGCGCATGCAGCCCTTGAGCAGGGCCACGGAAACGGTTCGGTCCCCCTGGACCAGTTTCTGCTCCAGGAAAAACCATTTCTCATCCCAGCATAGAACACGTGTCTCCAGCCGGAAGCGCTGAAAGGGCAGCAGCGGCTTACGGAAACGGATCATGGCGGAAGCGGCGATGGGCATCCAGCGTTCCCGGAGGAGCAGTCGCCCCATGCCGGTCCGGATCATCAGGTCGAGCCGCCCCAGATCCATCAGGGTCAGATAGCGGCCGTTGTTCATGTGCATGTTCACATCAAGATCGTGGGGCCAGACCCGGAAATGAACCACCGACAGGCCCAGGGGATCCAGTTTGCGCCCCAACAGGGCCCGGATGATCACCCGAATCATTCGAAACCAGAGATTCATGCGCCCCCCGCCTCCCCCATGACCGTCACCACCACCCGACGGTCATGGCTGCCGCTGCGGTGCTCGTAGAGGAAAACCCCCTGCCAGGTCCCGGTCAGCAAACGACCGCCCGTCACCGGCAGACTGAGACCGGACTGGGTCAACATGCTGCGAACATGGGCCGGCATGTCATCCGGACCCTCGGCGTCATGGCGAAACATGGGATCGCCATCGGGAACCAGACGGGAAAGGAATCGCTCCATGTCGTCGCGCACCTCCGGATCGGCATTCTCGCAGATCACCAGAGAGGCGCTGGTATGACGACAGAAGACGTGACACAGACCAGTGCCCACTCCACTGTCTGATACCACCGCGGCAATGTCGGCCGTGATATCGCGGGTGCCGCGCCCGGGCATGGGGAAATTGAGTTCCTTCTGAAGCAAGACTGTCTCCTCGGGTCGGGTTTCCCACCATGATAATATGCCCGGCCACCGGAGACCCATTGCCTGATAGCGTCATTTTTTTCTTTAAAGGGCCTTTCCTTCCGCGCCGCGAAGCTATATAAATGCTGCGCCCCGATTTGCCCGAATTCGAGGGCGTTGCAAATCAGGAGGAAGGCTGCGGCATGGCCGGAAAGAACAAGAAACTGGACGACAACGATTTCGATGACGAAATGGACCTGGAGGAGGCAGGCGAGCTGGAAAAGCTGTTCGCCGCCACGGCACCGGCCAATCGGCCGCCGGCCCCCAATCACAGTCAGCGAAAGAGCCAGTGGCGATCCGTCGAGGAATACATGGAGGCGCGTCGCTTGCAGGACGAGCTGGCAGACGATTACCTTCAGGATGACGAAGATGAATAAAGGACCGCTAAATGAGCCCTGCCCGCGCCAGCCTGCTGACCCTGTTGCTAGCCCCTGTCACTGCTCTTGGCTCCGATCTGGACTTCTCCACTGATTTCCTGGATGCCCAGTACAGCCGTATTGACCCGGACAGCGCGGATGCCATCACCGGCACCAGCAGCCGTCTCAGCCTGACGGTGAGCCCGGGCAGCTGGCTGATTCTCGAACGGGAAATGCTGAGCCGGGACAATCAGGATCTTCCCGGGCGAGTGGCGGTGGAATACAACGCATTGCTGGTCGGCGCGGGCGGCATGATCACTGATCGGGGCATGTGGTACCTGGAAGGTGGTCCGGTAACCGCCCGGGTCAGTCTGCAGGACACCCGTCGCTCTGTGAGTATGGCGGCGGGCATTCGAACCCGGATCAGCCCCCGCTTCGAGCTTGGTGGCGGTCCCCGGGTCGGCGGTGTCAGTCGCCTGGACCCGGAGTCCGGCGAAGCACTGATGCAGATCCACGGCGTTTTCGAGCTCTCGGATCAGGTTGCCATCTCCGGCAGTTATGATTACCACGGAGATGACCGGCAGTGGCGACTGGGAGCACGCCTAACCTGGTGATGCCCGCCGCCTGACCGGAAAAAGGAAGGGGCAAGGGCCGGCCGGTAGCCGGTCGCTTGCCCATTTACCTTGCCTCACACCGACCTGGCATTACCTCTGCCAGGCAAAGAACTTCTCCATCCAGGCCAATACTCCCTGCGGTGCATTGGCCTTCTTCCAATTACCCGCGGCAAACTTGTTGGCCTCACCCAGGGTGGGATAGGGGTAAATGGTCGAGAGCAGCTTGTTCAGGCCGATACCGTTCTTCATGGCAATGGTGAACTGGCTGATCAGCTCCCCTGCCTGAGGCCCGACAATAGTGACACCCAGCACCCGATCCTTGCCCGGCGGGGTAAGCACCTTGATGAAGCCCTCATTGCTCTCATCCGCCACGGCCCGGTCCAGGCCGGAGAAATCGTAGGTGGTGAGCTCGTAATCCACACCCCGGTCCCTGGCATCGCGCTCGTTGAGGCCCAGGCGGGCCACCTGGGGGTCGGTATAGGTCGCCCAGGGCAGGAATCGGTAATCCACCCGAAAGCGCTTGGCCCAGCCAAACAAGGCGTTGACCGCCGCATGCCAGGCCTGGTGGGAGGCGGCATGGGTAAATTGATAGGGGCCCACCACATCACCGCAGCCGAAGATATTCGGCACCGAAGTGCGCAGATACTCATCGGTTTCCAGACGGCCATCGGGCAGCTTTTTAACGCCAAGGGCGTCGAGTCCAAGACCCTCCGTCACCGCACGGCGGCCGACCGCCACCAGCAACTCATCACCCTCGATGGTGCGGGTCTCGCCACCAACTTCCACGGTCATGCGAAAACCACCGCCCGGCAGGGGCTCGAAGGCAGTGGCCTTGTGATCCAGCAATACCTCCACACCGTCGCGCTCCAACACCTCGCGGGTGAAATTGGCCACATCGCGATCTTCCCGGCCCAGCAGCTGGTCGGTCATTTCCACCTGGGTCACCTTCGACCCCAAACGGGCGAAGGATTGGGACAGCTCACAGCCGATCGGGCCACCCCCCAGCACCACCAGGCGCTCCGGTTTCTTCTTGAGATTCCAGATCGTATCGGTGGTCAGATAATCCACCTGGTCGAGACCGGGGATCGGCGGCACCAGCGGGGCCGAGCCGGTGCTGATGATGATATTCCTTGTCGTCAGACGACGACCGTTGACCTCCACTTCCCAGGGCGAGATCACCCGGCCTTCACCCTGAATCACATCGACCCCCAGGCTTTCAAAGCGCTCCGGCGAATCATGGGGCTCGATGGTCTTGATAACCCGCTGGACCCGGGCCATGACATCGTTGAAGTCGAAATCCACACTGGCCTCGCGAAAGCCCAGCTTGTCGGCCTTGTCCACCTGGGCCTTGAAGGTTGCTGAACGGATCAGTGCCTTCGATGGCACACAGCCGGTATTCAGGCAGTCACCACCCATGCGGTCCCGCTCGATCAGGCTGACTTTGGACTTGACCGTCGCGGCAATCAATGCGGCCACCAGACCACCGGAGCCGGCACCAATGACCACCAGATTGCGATCGAACTTTTTGGGCTTTTTCCAGCCCTTGAAAGCCCGGCGGCGCTTGAAGAAGTCCAGCAGCCGCTTGGCGATCAGCGGGAACAGACCCAGCAGGACGAAGGAAGCGATCAGCACCGGCGAGAGGATATCTCCGGGGTTCTCGATGCGTGCCAACTGGGTGCCGGCGTTCACATAGACGAGCGTCCCAGGCAGCATCCCGGCCCAGCTCACCACCAGGAAGGTCAGGGCCTTGATGGGGGTGAGGGCCATGGCGATATTGATGACGAAAAAGGGAAAAATGGGCACCAGTCGCAGAGCGAACAGGTAAAAGGCCCCTTCCCGCTCGATGCCTCTATTAAGGGCACGGAGCCGGTCACCATAGCGCTGCTGGACGGCGTCCCGGAACAAAAAGCGGGCAATGAGAAAGGCCAGGGTGGCGCCCAGGGTAGAGGCCACCGAAACAAGCGCGGTCCCCCACAGCAGACCGAAGAGAAAGCCGGCCGCCAGCGTCATCACCGCCGCCCCGGGAATGGAGAGGGCCACTACGGTCACATAGACCAGGAAAAAGCCCGCCATCATCAGGAATGGGTTGGCGGCCACCAGACCCTCCAGATCGTGCCGCCTATCCTGGAGATAGTCGAAGTCCAGATACTGGCCCAGATCCAGGGCAAAGAAGGTCATGAAAGCGGCCGCCACGGCGGCCAGAATAAGGATTCGCTTGAGCATAATGTTCGGGTCTCGCCCTTGCTGTGGTTTGCGGCAGATGTGCCCCCTGTGACTGTAACAGCAGTGGGAGTGTTACAGTCTTTTCTGTAACTCATGAAAATCCGGGATTAGACAATGCGTGACACACTGCCAAGGCTGGAAGCCATCGACTTCCCCGCCATTCGGCGAGACCGACTGACCACCTTGCAGATGAACCTGGGTTATCTCTGCAACCTCTCTTGTATCCACTGTCATGTGGCGGCTGGCCCCAACCGCAAGGAGCTGATGGACTGGGAAACCATGGAGACTGCTCTGGCCTTCATGGAACGACAGAAAATCGAAACACTGGATGTCACCGGCGGCTCCCCGGAAATGAACCCCCATTTCCGGGCGCTTTTCCGGCACGCCCATGCCATGGGCGTGCAACTCATGGATCGCTGCAATCCCACCATTATCGAGGAGCCGGGTTACGAATGGATTCCCGAATTCCTGGCTGAACACCGGGTCCAGGTGGTGGCTTCCCTGCCCTGCTACCAATCAGATAACGTTGAAAGGCAACGCGGCAGAGGCAGCTTTGACGCCAGTATTGCCGGCCTGCAGAAGCTCAATGAACAGGGCTACGGGGATCCGGACATGGGCCTCGAGCTGGACCTGGTCTATAACCCGGTGGGCGCCCATCTGCCGCCGGATCAGCAGCAACTGGAATCCGACTACCGGGCATTTCTCTGGGAACATTTCGGCCTGCGCTTCAACAAGCTCTTTGCCATTGCCAATATGCCCATCAAGCGCTGGGGCAGCCTGCTGCTATCCACCGGGCAGTTCGATGACTACATGGAAACCCTGCAGACGGCCCACCGCACCGC